>JAEUII010000375.1 GCA_016795145.1 Planctomycetaceae bacterium | reverse complement strand
ATCGAAACCAACCCGTGTCCGTGGCGATCGCCGCGTAAAGCCAGTTTGCAACATCTTCGTCGAATGTCACGCCGAGAAACTCGGCCAGTTCGCAGATCAATTCCCCCGTCGCCGCAGCGGTGATGTCCTTGAATTCCGTGGCATTCAATTGATCAGAGCTGACGTGGTGATCAATTACAATTCGAGGGGCCGGCGAGTTCTGAATGACGTCGGCCATCGTTCCCAGTTGCTGCCAGGCACTGGTGTCCACGATGACGATGGCGTCGTAAGCGGGCAGATTCGCCCGAGTGACGTTTTCATTCAGTTTCAGAACAACGCCCGGCGGATTCATGAACTGCAAATTCGCCGGTGGAGCTGACGCGTTGACGATCGTCACCTGCTTCCCCATCGCCAGCAGAACTGCGCGAAGACCAAGCTCCGATCCCAGAGCATCAGCATCTGGTCGCACATGGCTTGTGATCAGAAATGACTGATGCTGATCAATGATGTTTCGCAGTAGGCTCCAGTCCATTGCTGGTTCTGTCTGTCCCTGAAACGCTGTCAAATTCCACAAAGCAGGCGAACCCGCACAGATGTGCAGAATGGTCGGCAAATATCCAGGGACTTGCAAGCGCCGCAGCGGATTCTCTGTGACTTCGCGAGTTGATCAGGACTGCGCACCACGCATCAACGGAGTGCAACTCGCCAGTCGTTTGTCACAGCAACAATTTGGGTTGGCCGTCATTCCCGCGCAGGCGGGAACCCAGTAATTCGATTCGAACCGCGAATGGACGCGAATCAAAGCGAATAACGCAAAGCAGTTTCAGATGGTTTCGTGCCGTTGCGGGCCAAAGGCTCAGCCATTTATCTAAACAACTGGGCTTCCGCCTGCGCGGGAATGACGGTTTCTTGGCCGTCGAACTAGAGAACAAGGAACTCTGGCGAATTCCACTACGACTGCGTTCCTTCAACTCAGAAGGCCAGCTGGCATACTCAACGACAAAAAGGAAAACTGCTACTCTTCGAAGCACCGAGTCTCGTCCCGTTCAGCCTTCAACATTGACATCTTCAAATGCTTAGCCCTGCGGAAACTGTTGGTCTTCTTGGTACAACGCTGGATAACCGAGTGCGAAAGGCGGTTCAGCGAGTCGGCGACGGGACACTTGCACGCATTTCCGAGCGTCTTCGGCTGGACGCGATGGCAAACGCCGTGGTCTATGAGCGAGACGGCGTGCCGGAAGCCGTGCGCATCATGCTGCGACCACTTCTGGCGATGCCGGAACAGCTGAGCTATGTGGACCATGTCTGCCTGAAGCTGGTCGAGGCTCTAAAACGCCTGCCGGCTCTGTATCTGCAGGACGATCATGTTCGACAAGTGCTCGCGATTTCTGAGGACGAAGATCAGTGGCTGCGAGATACCTGGACGCCGCAGCATACTCAGCAGAACACGATCTACGGTCGACTGGATGCCGTTTGTGACTTCACCAGCGCCGCGTGGCAGGAATCCCTTCTGTTTCTTGAACCGAATCTCTCGGGGGTCGGCGGCATTCATTACGCGCCGCTGGCGGAACAGCTGGTGATGAGAGATGTCGTTCCAACGTTGCTGGCTCAGGATCCGGAAATCGATGTCGAACTTCCTCGAGATCAGCGTGAGCTGTTTCTTCAGGTGCTGATTGATCACGCCAGAGCCATCGGTCGAGACACCTGTCGGCTTTGCCTGATCGAACCGAAGTATGATCACGAAGGTCCGAACGAGCAGTCGATTCTTCGTCAGCATCTGGCCGAAGAACATGGCCTCGTGATCGTTCACGCGGATCCTCGTGAGCTGCGAGTCGAAGGCGATGAAGTCTGGTACGAGAATACTCAAATCGATGTCGCGTACCGCGACTACGAAGTTCGGGACCTCGTCGCGCTGGAGCGTGAAACCGGGCAGCGACTGGAAGCCATGCGTTTGCTGTTTCGGCAGAACCGAGTCATCTCATCGATCGTTGGTGACTTCGACCACAAGAGCTGCTTTGAGTTGATGACAGACGAAAGCGTGGCGTCGCGCATCTTCACCGCCGAAGAACGCAGGCTCTTCCGACGTCATGTGCTTTGGACTCGAATCGTCGGCGACCGTCGAACCACGCTTCCACACGGTCGCGAAGGCAGTCTTCTGGACTACGCAAAGAAGAATCGGGAACGCCTGGTGCTAAAGCCCAATCGTGGCTACGGCGGCAAAGGAGTCACTCTGGGAAGCGCGCTGGAACAGGCCGAATGGGAGTCACTGATTGATCAGGCTGCGGCGATGCAGCATGACCCGGAACGATCGTGGGTCATTCAATCGGTGGCTCGATTGCCCGTGCATGAATTTCCGGTCGTGGGCCCTGGCGGTCGAGTCTTCGAAGAGCCGTTTTATTCGGTGATGGGATTTGCTTCGACGGAAAACGGACTGGGAATCCTGTGCCGCGTTTCCCAGAAGCAGGTGGTCAATGTCGCACAGCATGGAGGTTTGGCACCGGTGTTGATTGCTCGACCGCCGCGTGACCTGACGATGCCCCGTCGAGCCCCCGTGAAGACGGACGGCGCGGCGGAACTTCTGCGATCGAGGATCACGGAGCTTCTGCATCTGGACCAGACGATTTCTCTGATGGGCTGGGACGAAGAAACTCACATGCCATCGATGGGCCGCGTTCAGCGCGGGGAGCAGCTGGCGACATTGGAGGGCATTCGACATTCGATGCTGACCGCCGATGATCTCGGCGACATGATCGAAGAAGTCGCACAGCAGAAGGAAGCCGACGAACGCTGGACCAGAGAACTTGAGCTGCTTCGTCGACTGCGTCGCATCGCGCTGGCGGTGCCGGAAGAACTTGTCCGAGATCTCGCCAGAGCACGTTCTCGTTCCTTTGGCGCCTGGGAAGACGCGTATGCTCAGAACGATTATCGCCTGTTTGCTCCGGCGTTTGATCGTTTGCTGACACTGGTTCGTGAGCGAGCAATCACGCTGGCTCGGGGTCGCGATGTGTACGACGCGGTGCTGGAAGATTACGAGCCAGGGATGACTCGTTCGAGACTGGATCCGGTTCTTGCGGATCTGCGACGCGAACTTCTTCCACGTGTGGAAGAATGGTCTCGCGATTCGTTGCGACATGCGAATGCACTGGCCGGTCGCGACTTTGCTGATGCCGGTCAGTGGGAACTGTGTCGCCGAATCCTTCAGGCGATCGGCTTCGATTTTGAACGCGGCCGCATGGATCGTTCCACGCATCCGTTCACCGCTCAGTCGGGTCTTCACGACGTGCGACTGACCGTGCGTATTCGTCCCGATGATCTTCCGTCGGCGATCCTGACCGCCCTGCATGAAGGAGGGCACGGGTTGTACGATCAGGGGTTCATGCCAACGGATCGTGATTCGTTCCTTGCAGAATCACCGGGCATGGGTCTGCATGAATCCCAGTCGCGGCTTTGGGAGAATCACATTGGCCGAAGCCGTGCGTTCTGGCGTCGATGGTTTCCGGCGATCCAGGCACTGTTCCCTGATGCATCCAAGGGCCTGAGTGGCGACGATTTCTTTCGCAGCGTGAATTGTGTCAGCCGAGGAACCAGTCGAGTCAACTCGGATGAAGTGTCGTACCATCTTCACATCCTGCTGAGGTACGAACTGGAGCTGGCGATGCTCGACGGGCAGTTGACCGCTGCCGATCTGCCGACCGCGTGGAATGACCGAATGAAGCAGCTTCTGGGGGTCGAGCCAGCGAACGATCGGGAAGGTGTCCTTCAGGATTCGCACTGGTCGATGGGAGCCTTTGGGTACTTTCCGTCGTATACGATCGGCAGCCTGTACGCCGCACAGCTGGCGGAAGCCTTTCAGAAGTCTCATAGCCTGAGCGGCGAGATTGACGGAGCGGATTTCGAACAACTGCTCATCTGGCTGCGAACCAACATCCATCATCACGGTCATCGTGAGTCTGCGGAAGATCTGATGAGAAACGCCACCGGCACCGGCCTCGATTCCGGAGCCTATCTCCGCCACATCGACCGAGTGCGCCAGAGCGTGTCGGGAATTCTGACGTAGCTTGGAAGCAATCCTATTCTCCCCCACCCGCACGCAGTCGCGGGAGGGGTCGAGCGAGCGTCAGCAAGCTCGGGGGCGGGCCGCGCGTCTGTCGCCGTTTCACGGCTCACCGGTTTGAAGGGGCGTCAAAAAACCGTGGGTTCACACCCACGGCTATTCGCTGTCGCTGCTTCGCAGCTGAGCGCAGGTTGCACAAGTGTTCGCAGCGATGATGGTGGTCGCAGTACCGGGAGGCTGACGCATCCCGCTCGCCTGATTTTCGTCGTCCAACATCTTTGGTGTGGTGCCTTCGAAGTTACCGAGTTCAGAATCGCAATCAGGGGACTGACGTCCCCATGGTCGCCTGGTGTATGGAAGGCAACGACGGAGATTGTCTGTGTTGCTTCTGCCGCAACGATGATCAGATTGTCGTGATCGAGCCACGGGCCACCCTCGAGCGTCAGACCAGTGAGTGACAAGTCGACTCTCTCTCAATAGACTGAACTGACAGAGGACTCGTTACCGTATCGGCTGATCCAGTTCGTTCGCCGGCGAGAGATGACTGCCACATGGAAAATCCATACGAACCTCCAGCAAACGCCGAGGTCGCCGTTTCGGTCCCAACGATTCCCGTTCCCACCACAAGCCAGCAGGTGTGGGGTATGTTTTTGTTGGCGATCGGTTGCGTTGTTGGGCTGAATGTTTCCGTTGCGGTCGATGAAGGGATTGACCGTACGATTCGCAGAACCACAGTAGATCCGTACGGGGCCATCGCTTTCTTTACAATCATCGCCGCCGTTGGCTCTTTCGGTGTCTGGCTGTGGACAATGATTCGGCGTCGAGTGTTTAGGAAGTACTACGCTCCCGCACCGATTCGCTTTGTCTCCGGCGTGCTCCTCGCATTTTTCTCGTACCAGATCCTGATGTTCGCAGAACGCCACTCGATTGATTTCCTAACTGCGGCATCCCTGTCTCTCTTCGTGGCCACGATTGTCGTTGTAGAGTGCGAGGCTTTTGTAACGAAGATCGTTCGCGAGCAAGAATCATAGGTCAGCTGAATGGTCCCGTGGGAAGTTAACGGCAGCAACCGACAGAGCTGCTCATGATCAAACCCCAGGACAGATTTCCTCGTTTCTAGAAGAAAGTTGAAATGAGTAGCAAGAAATCCATACGTTTGATTCTTGCGTTCGCAGCAATCGTTGTGCTGTTAATTCCGTGCGTCTACGTCATTGCGTTGATGAGAAGCTTTGCGTCCTTTTCGGACGCATATGCATCGGACTGGACTTCCATTTTTGTCATTGAACACCTGCGAACATCCGGTGACTGGCCCAGAAGCTGGGATGATCTCCGCGACGAATATGATCGCCTTGCACCAGCAAGCCACTATGCCTGGACGTTCGACGAGCTGCAAACGCGTGTTTGGTTTGATTGGAAAGCCGACTGCGACGAAGTCCGGAAAGCAGATCCACCGCAAAAAGTGTTTCGTTTGACCAATGGTCGACAGATTAGTTTTAATGGAGATCCAAACGACCTGATTCGAGAGTATCTGCGAACTGGGAACGATCCATGGAGGGTCGATCCGCCAATTGGCCCACATGGAGGAGCTGAGCAGGCTCATGCGACACCAGTTGAGAATGGCAAGCAACAATAGGATCCAGCCGGTTTGGCGTCAGCATTAGGCCTGAAAACATGTTTGCCGCTCCACCGTTTATGAATCTGACCGTCCTTCGGTCGCCAGACATCGACCGAGCTTCCAGGTTCTACTCAGAGCTGGGACTGCTCTTCACGAAACATCGTCATGGATCGGGGGCCGGAGCATTACATGTCATGCGTTGACGGTTTCGTCTTTAACTCATGCCAACGGGATGAATCCGAGTGACGCGGACCGTGATTGAAGAACTACTCAACACAGCCGAGCCACATCGTCGTCGCGTGAGGCGGTTACGAGTTGATTGCACAATACGGAGCGTATCGCCCCTTCAGGCCTTCAGGGCTCAACCACCGGAGAGATTCGCAGACCCGGGGCGTTGCCCCGGGCTGATATGTCGATGGCCCCTTGGGCCGAAGAAGCACGAATGTGCTAAGAAAACGCCCCGAAAACAAACACTCACGAGTCGCAGTGCGTCACTCGGGGAGTGACTGGGTCTATTCCGCCGACTGAATCCAACCGCCGCCGAGCACTCGGTTGACCTGATAGAACACTGCGGCCTGGCCGGGAGCGACGCCGAAGACGGAGCTCTGTGTGTAGACTGTCGCTGTGGAATCCGGGCCTTTGACGACTCGGCATGGTTCTGATTGCTGGCGATAGCGAACTTTCACTTCGCAGTCAAACTCATTGTCAGCGACATCAGCAAGCCAGTTAATTCCTGACACATGAATCGCACTGCGAGCCAGATCGTCTCGCAGTCCAAGAACGACTCGACGAGTTTCCGGTTCGATGCGAACGACGAACCGCGGTTCACCAAACGCGATTCCCAGTCCCTTTCGCTGGCCGATCGTGAAGTGTTCATAACCTTCGTGCCGCCCGAGCACTCGGCCTTCAGTATCAACGAAATCACCGGCTGTGCTTTCATGCTGGCGGTAGCGACGAAGAAAACCAGCATAGTCCTGATCCGGAACAAAGCAGATTTCGTAGCTGTCCTTCTTGTCGGCAACGCGCAGGCCTGACTGTCGAGCCATCTCGCGGATCGCAGGTTTCTCAAACGTTCCGATGGGCAGCAGAATATTCGGCAGCAGCTCGCGACGAATTCCAAACAGAACGTACGACTGATCCTTGTTGTCGTCGTCGCCCCGATACAGTCCCCAGTCATCAGTCGGCGTCGATTCTGTTTTATGAATTCGAGCATAGTGACCGGTTGCGATGTAGGACGCTCCGACCTGTTGAGCAAACTCCCACAGCTTTCCAAACTTCAGCCAGTTGTTGCACTGCACACAGGGATTCGGTGTTCGCCCGGCAAGATATTCGTCTGCGAAGTAGTCTTTGATCTTCCGAAACTCTTCCTGAAAATTCAGCGAATGAAATGGAATGCCAAGACGATCCGCAACGCGTCGAGCATCCGCGGCATCCGCGCTGCTGCAGCAACCCTGTCGATGTGAGGCAGAAGAGACTGGCAGAAGTCCGGTCGACGGAATTGCACAGGCGCTGTCAGACTCGCCGGACCGCATGAACAGTCCGATCACCTGATAGCCCTGCTCATGAAGAAGCACGGCAGCAGCAGAACTGTCAACTCCGCCGCTCATTGCCAGCACAACTCGATCACCCATAATCCACCAGTCTTCAGAATCAACCTGTTGCCTGTTCAGGATTCACGACCAGCAGGCGGCTTGCCTTTCCCGGCTCGCACATACTCTGCTCGTTCCCGTTCGTAGACGTCTGCATCAATCTCAATCGTGGCCGTTTCATTCGCGCGAGCCGCATCGAACAGTTTTCGCAGGAACGGAACGCACCAGCCACAGCCAGTTCCAGCTCCGCCGCACTCACTGATCTCACTGGGGACTCGCGGCTGATGCAGACGAATGAAATTCTGCACCTTGCGCTGGGTGACGTGAAAACAGTAACACAACTTGTCGTCGGGTTTCATGAGTTCATCAGCTCAGCGAATTGAGTGCAACGAAAAAGCCCGGCCAGATTATAGCCGGGCTTTGTCCTGTTCATCACGTGATTCCGTGAATCCGCGAATCCGTCGCTCCGTGATTCCGACGTTCTGTCTTAGTTCGAAGTCAGCCACGGCAGAGCAGCACCGGCTGGTGGCAGTCGAACAATGTCGACGCCGGTCACTTCCGGATGCTGACGAATCTTCTGAATCGCTTCGGCTGGTGGATCACTGTCAAGGTTCAACACAGCAACCGATGCACCGCCCGGACGATCCTGCCGGCGTCCGAGGGCCATCTGAGCAATGTTGACCTGATGCTCGCCGGTAATCGTTCCAATGAAACCGATCAGACCTGGCACGTCGCGATGGCGATAGATCAGCAGCAAACCATCAAGGTACGCTTCGAAATGGAATTCGTTCAAACGCACGAGTCGCAGGAACTGATTTCCGAAGATCGTGCCTGACGCTTCAAACCGTCCCTGATCGGTCTCAACACACACGGAAACCATCGACGAAAAGTTCTCACAGTCGCCGCTGGATGATTCACGAATATGAATCCCGCGAGTCTGAGCGACCGACGTGGCGTTGATCACATTGACCGATTCATCCAGAGCGGCTTCTAGAAGTCCCGCGGTAAACGCATTGGTCAGAATGCGAGTCTTCTTGCCAGCCGCTTCCCCCCGGAAAATCACTTCCGCGCTCTTCAGCCCCTGGCTCTTTGTCATTTGAGCGGCCAGCAGGCCAAGACGGTAGCAAAGATTCAGATAGTGCTTCAGCTCACCCATTTCCGCAGCGGAAATTGGTGCCATGTTGACCGCACAACGAATCTCATTTCGCTTGAGGTAACCAACGACCAGCTCGGCCGCTTCAATCGCCACCATTTCCTGAGCTTCATCGGTGGATGCGCCCAGGTGAGGAGTTGCGAGGACCTGTGGAAGATCCACGAGGCGTCGATCTTTCGGTGGTTCATCAACGAACACGTCAAGTGCCGCGCCGGCGACGTGACCAGATTCGATGGCGTCGGCGAGGTCCTTCTCGTCAACAATGCCGCCTCGGGCACAGTTCACGATGCGAACGCCCTTCTTCATCGTCGCGATACGAGCTGCGTTGATGATTCCTCGAGTCTCTTCGGTCAGCGGAGTGTGAACCGTGATGTAGTCACACTTTTTGACGATCTCATCAACGTCACGGAACAGCTGAATCCCGTACTCCTTGCACTTCTCTTCGGAAATGATCGGGTCATAACCCAGCACGTTCATTTCGAACGCGACCGCGCGGCGAGCAACGCTGAGTCCAATTCGGCCGAGACCGATCACGGCCAGCGTCTTGCCTGCAAGCTGAGTTCCCTGGAACGACTTGCGATCCCACTTGCCCGCCTTCATGCTGGCGTGGGCCGGGCCGATGTTTCGCGACAGAGCCAGCATCATCGCGAATGTATGTTCCGCGGTGCTGATCGTGTTCCCGCTGGGAGTATTCATCACCAGAACGCCAGCGCGAGTTGCGGCTTCCAGGTTGATGTTGTCGACACCAACCCCAGCGCGGGCGATACACTTCAGACGATCCTGGCCTTCCAGGATTTCCTCGGTCAGAGTCGTGCCGCTGCGGATGATGATCGCGTCTGCGGACTTCAGTTCTTCACGAACCTGAGCCGGCGTGAGTCCGCTCTTCGAGACAACTTCGATGCCTTCGGTCTGTTCCAGAATCTTGAGACCGGCTTTTGACAAACTGTCTGTAATCAAAACTCGATACACGGTGACGGGCTTTAACAAAGAGATTCAGATGGGATGGACTGACCAGAACGTCTTCAACACAAAGAGTACTGAGGTAGTGAATCTGGCTAAAGATCCCTCAGTCGCTTCACCTTTCACAAGGCCCACGACTTCTCGGTCACAGCTTGAAGAAGCACTGGTACGCGGTTCGAATGAACCAGACAAGTCCTTGAAATTCGACTCGAACGACCGCATCGGGACCGACCTGTTGCCAGCCGAAAGTACCGGCAGATGGCCTTCAGCGATTGAATTCGTGACCGTGTTCTAGGAGGAACTGTCACAATTCACAAGACGCCATCGACAGGCGATCAGTTCACCTGCGAAATTCCATTCTCCTGGAGAGCGGAAACGCCGAATTTCGAGGAGTATTCGCGGTTTGGGTAGGTCCTTCCTGCCGGGAAGGACTTTCGCCGACAGGCGAACCTTGTTCTGGCCCGTTCGTCACCCAAACCCTCAAGCAACGAAGCCATCATCAATGCATGCTGTTTCCACGTTGGGGTTTCAAAGGTGTCGTAACCGGTGAGGGTCGCTGGTCACGGCAATGCCGCGAAGTGCCGCCCGGCAGGCGTCACCTACAGTAGGTCCTTCCTGCCGGGAAGGACTTTCGCCGACAGGCGAATCTTGTTCTGGCCCGTTCGTCACCCAAACCCTCAAACAACGAAGCCATCATCAGGGCATGCTGTTTCCACGTTGTGGTTTCAAAGGAGTCGTAACCGGTGGGGGTCGCTGGTCGCGGCTATGCCGCGAAGTGCCGCCCGGCAGGCGTCACCTACAGTAGGTCCTTCCTGCCGGGAAGGACTTTCGCCGACAGGCGAACCTTTTCTGGCCCGTTCGTTACCCAAACCCTCAAGCAACGAAGCCATCATCAATGCATGCTGTTTCCACGTTGTGGTTTCAAAGGAGTCGTAACCGGTGGGGGTCGCTGGTCGCGGCTATGCCGCGAAGTGCCGCCCGGCAGGCGTCACCTACTTATGCGGCACACCCAGCAGGTCAGCGATATCGTTGCGGATGTCGAGAGTAAAGTCTCTCAACAGGTTGTTGTGCCCCGCTCCGGCGAAGATTCGAAAGAACTTCGCCCGACCACAACTGGACATCGGCGGAGTTGCTTCCTGAAGTCTCTGCGCCAGCGGTAAGGGAACGATTTCATCCTGATCTCCATGACACTGAAGAACAGGACACGTGACCTGATCGATGACCTTGTCGGAGTGATAGCGATCCAGCAGGACCCAGCGAACCGGCAGCCAGGGGAAGTGATAACACGCTGCGTTCAGCATGGAATCAAACGTCGCTACCAGGACCAGCGAATGCGGTGCTTGTCCCGCTTTGCACTTCTCTGCGGCCAGTTGCACGGCAACACCTCCACCCAGTGATTCGCCCGCAAGGATGATCTGATCCGGCCGATATCCAAGCCCAATGACATGATCCCAGGCGGCTCGAGCGTCATTCTTCAATGCACTCTCAGAAGGCTGTCCACCCGAATCACCATAGCCGTGATAATCAATCGCCAGAACATCGGCACCCAGAGACCAGATGATGTCGTACCAGACTCCCCGATGTCCTCGATGGCCACCGTTGCCGTGGAACAGCAGAAACACCTGATCTGCCTTCTGAGCTTTCGACTGCATCATCCAGCCACGAATCGCAACATTATCGGCCGTCTTCAGTGTCACATCGCTGACGCTGATAAAATACTGCTGAAGCTGAGGAAAATCTCTGGCGGCGAGGCTGGGAACCTGCGTTGCTGGATACATCAACTTTCGCTGCAGCCAAACGGTCAGCGCCACGGCGATTACTCCAAAAATCAAAATTCGGCGAAGCAGCATGTCCGGTGGATTTCCGTTGACTTTCGACGACACTACCCAGGACAACCTTTGTGACTGGTGAAAAACGGACGATCACTCTTCCACCAATTTGAGGTCACTCTTCCTTCAACTTGAGATCGCTAACCCGTCATTCCCGCGAACGCGGGAACCCAGAACCATTGAGGCTCACTGGCCATGGATTCCCGCCTTCGCGAGAATGACGATGGCTTTTCAGCAGTTTGTGAACAGCCGCCCAACTGGATCACTCAGTCCACATGAAAGCACAGTATGTTGACTCCCTTCGATGTTGCCCAGTGCGCTGCTCAGGAAGCAGGCGAGATTCTTCGACGCTTTTACCATGAAGGCGCGGCGATTCGGTCCAAGGGTGTCGCAGATCTTGTCACTGATGCGGACATCACGGCAGAACGCCGCATCGCGGAGATCATTCGCAAAGAATTTCCGGACCATTCCATTCTGGGCGAAGAAGAAAACGCTGGTTCCGTGGATGCCGAACATCTCTGGGTTGTTGATCCGTTAGACGGTACCACGAACTTTGCTCACCACATTCCTCACTTCGCCGTTTCCATCGCATACCTTCATCACGGCCGACCTCAGGTGGGCGTGATCTGGAATCCCATTCGTGACGACCTCTACGTCGCGCGGCGAGGACACGGAGCGACTCATAACGGGAAAGCCATCCACGTGGGTGCTCAGACAAAGATGAGTGAATCGCTGATCGGGATTGGCTTCTATTACGATCGAGGCGCGATGATGGAAGCGACACTCGCAGCGATCGGTGACTGCTTCCGGCAGCAGATTCACGGTGTCCGCCGCTTCGGAACCGCATCGCTCGATCTGGCTCATGTCGCCAGTGGCTATTATGGCGCGTACTTCGAATATCAGCTGTCGCCCTGGGACTACGCGGCGGGAATGCTGCTGGTGGAAGAAGCCGGTGGCACAGTGACCACGTGTCACGGAACACCGTTGCCTCTGCACAAGAGCAGCATCCTGGCATCCAACGGCGTGCTTCACGCGGAGATTCTTCCCATCGTCAGCAAGCATGCGAATTACTGATGGCGTGCGAACGCCAGGCCGAAGCGCTCGTGTTTTCGGCCCAAGGTCGAAAACAGTTAGCGGAAGGGCGCAAGCCCTCCGGTGAGACGCTTGATGACATTCGGTTAACCGGACGGCTCGCGCCGTTCCGCTACAACGACAGGGACATTCTCAGCAGTCGCCAAAGCACGACATAGCCACGACGGCTACTTCCACGGATTTGAAAACAGGACGCGGCGCTGGAAGAACAGGATCATCTCTTCTTTGTTGTCCGGGTTTGGGACGGCACTCACCATCTGCCAGCCTCGGCTGCCGACTTCGCGTCGAATGTTGGCCCCGAGGAATTCGCCTTCTTTGTCTGTCTCAAGATAGTACGTCATGTACTCCATCTGGGCAGGCAGCATGGCATCAAACAGCAGTCGAGTAAAAATCTCGGCGGACCAGATCGTCAGGATCAACAGGAACAGCTGCTTGTAGGTCATCGTCACGAATCCTCTTCCAGGGCAGGCGGGCGTCTTGGCGGGATTTTGACGAAAGATCAGTTTTTGCGAAATGCGGAGTTTTCATTTTCATACGACCGGGTGCATCCAGTGCATCCCAACCCGAAGCGTCAGCGAGGGATCTTCGTAGATGCGTCAGCGAGGGCTATTTGTCGGCAAACTTGCGGCGTTCTATCCCTCACTGACGTGTCGGGTTAGGGTTCTGAGCTAGCTTGTCCGGATCTCTCACTGACGTGTCGGGTTACGAAGCGTCGCTAAACCAACGGTCGGGTGGAGATCTCGAACAGCGAATCCACCTGAAAATTGCGAGCACGCAGGTCCACAATCGTCTGGCCGATTGCCTGGAATTCCTTCTTTGTCATATGTCGTGCAGCAGCTCGCGTGGCCACTCGCACCAATTCCAGCAATCCGCTGCGCAGCTTTCGAGGCAGCGCGGCAATCTCGGGAACGTGAGCCGTCAGCTTCACCCATTCACGTTCGCTCTCCGCACCAGTGAGTTCTCGGCAATAGCTGCGAGCAAGGATCTCGGCAGCCGGGCCAAGCTCCCCTTTTGTAACCTGAGATGCAGTCACGACACCGTACATCGATTCCATGAAACGCTGCTGTCGTTCCGGCACACCCGCCAGACGCTGCTGAAAGATTCGCCAGAGGAACCAGGCCAGTGCGGCAAGTCCAAGAATCAGCAACAGTGTCCGCAAGTACGCGACCTGACGCATGTTCCTGGGGCGATCACGCAGGATCTCATTCACGACGTCTGATTGCTGGACTTCATCAATGGCAAGGTTGGCCGCTTTGACCAAAGTCTCAAGGTCCAGCTCCTCTTGTGGAGGCCGAATGGGCGGCACCCGGTTCTGGATCGGCGGCATTTGAGGCATGTTCGGTGGGCGAAATTGTGGAGGCGGCCATGGCGGATTTGGAGCAGGCGATTGAGGTGGCATGCCGTCTTCAAAGAACCCGTACGATGTTCGATTGCCGCGGCACAGCAGATCGACGGTATTGATTGCCAGGACGGAGTTTTCACCATGCCACAGCATGCCATCGGAATAGATGCTCTTGTCCGCACACAGGATCATGACGCCGTCGGACTGTTGGTCGAGCCCCGCAGCAATCACGACCTTGTTCCGCGCAACCGCCGGACTGCAGTTTGCCGGCACCTTCAGCACTACTGACCAGTCCAGCGAGCTGTCATCAATCGGCCGCATCCATCCGGAGCGATTCACGATCAATTCGCCAAGGCCCTTCGTCAGTTCGGATTTTCCCCGCGTGACCGGAATCTGAAGACAGTCCTCGAAGCCAGAATACTGCTGAGCCGGATCATCACTGACGAAGTGACCAGGATAGATCGATGTCACTCCGGGAATGGTCAGTGCTTCTTCCGTAGCAACCAGAAGCGCGCCGCCCTGAGCGACATACCTTCGCATCCGAAGCCATTCATCGCGTGTAATTCTTCGAAGGTCCCCGGTGAGAACGATGACGGAACTTGAAGGCTGAGTCAGCAGCCGTTCCAGATTCTCTGTCGGCCCGAGTCGCTGTTCCTGCAGCAGAAACCGAAACCCGTCATAGCGGCCATGCCAGTCAACAGCACCTTCACCACTCGTCTGCGCAATCGCAGCCGGGCCGGAAAGTAGCGTCAAGATCAGTATGAACCATCGCATGTGCGAAACTTCCGTTCCACGTCATCAGGGACTGTGCCTGTGTTGCCGTCAGTGTAACTTTCCAGCCTCATTCCGGAAGCTCATTCGCGCAGAAACGTCTGTTGATCCGAACCTGATTGCTGGGCACCGAAAGCTTGAGCCACTAAAAGTCCGGTCATGAAGCCCACTGATTCTATCTTTCCGCTGCCTCTGAATTCCTTTGAACAGTTCATGCTGGAGGAGGACGATCCACAGTATCCGATGACATTTATGCTTCGATTTTGTCTCGAAGGCCACGTTCAGGCGGATTCGCTCATCGCCGCGGTGAAAGATGCTCTCGTTCGCCATCCGCTTTTGAATTCCACTATCGCTCCGCATGGTGGACGGCTCTGCTGGTTCTACCGCCCCGACCTGTTTGCTCCGATTGATCTCAATAAAGAACATTGGCTGCCGGAATCCCCATGGTCCAAACCACTGGACCTGACGAAGGAAACGGGACTGAGAGTCTGGGGCGAAGCTGGGCCAGACGAAACGACCGTTACATTACTGTTTCATCATGCCTGCTGTGACGGGATCGGTGCGAGTCAGTTTCTTGAAGACATCGCAGTGGCCTACGCGCGACGAGTCCTGCCGGAATCAGAATGGCCGGAGGCACGGCCTCTGGAACAAACTCGGTTGCTCACACGTCTCGAAGTCGATGGGCGACGCGTTGCAGCCCTCGAAGGCTCGCTACTGCATCGCATCCGAGTCATCACGTGGCACATCGTTCGCTACTGGGGACAGCGTACAGAACCGCTCAAGGCGAAGATCGCAACCACGGGCTTAACGGCTGGTCGTCGAACGACCGACTCCGGAATTCTGTCCGGCGTGATAGAGAAGCAATCGTTTCGAAAGCTGCGAGAGTACGCAAAAGACTCCGGCGTCATGCTCAACGATATTCTGGTTCGAGATCTCATGCAGACTCTGGCCAGCTACAACGATTCGTCCGGTGGAAAATTGTCGCGCGGTCGAATCTGCATTCTTGTTCCGGCCAGCCTGCGAGGTCCTGGTGACGATCAGTTGCCGGCAACGAACGTCGTCAGTTACGTCTTCCTGAGCCGTTCGCGTCGTGAGCTGCGATCGCTGCAAACAACGCTCAAAACGCTGAATGACGAGATGGCCTTCGTGCATCAGGTACAGGGAGGCTGGCTGTTCATTGAGGTTTTGAATGCGCTGTCTCGTCTTCCATCGCTCCTGCGCTGGCCCGTGCGACGTTCAAGGGCCACCTGTATGAGCACTGCCGTATTGTCACATCTCGGGAACCTGCTGAACTCCATCGGTGGCCGACTTGGCACTGTGAATGGACTTGTGCGAGTCGGCAACGTTGCGATGAAGTCGGTCGGATGCGTTCCGCCGCTGCGACGCCAGACCAATGCCGTGTTCGCGACGTATGTGCTGAACGGCCAGCTGGTCGTCAGCATGCGAACCGACCCGCACACGTTCGATCCCGCCGAATCACAGTCGCTGCTTCAGAAGTTTCTTGACCGACTACGACAGACCGCTGAGACTCGCGAGTAGCAGTCTGTCGATGGACCGCCACATCCCAGCCCGAAACGTAAGTGAGGGATAACCAGGCGAGGGATCAGACTTCGCAAGTTCATCGTCAGTCATCCCTCGCTGACGCAGCGGGTCGGGATGAAGCGGCATGGCGCGAGCTGCCCGCCAGGGTTTCTCACAGCGTCGATGACGCTTCCGCCAGCTTCACACTTCCGAAATGACACCGCTACTGGCACCGAAGTGATCAACCTCGAAGTTCATATGGTGCAGCATGCGAACGAACAGATTCGACAGTTTTGTATTCTCTTTCGTATTGAACACGACATGTCCCTGATGACGGAAATCGCCGCCGGCCAGAATTATCGGCAGGTTGTTGTTGTCATGCGACGACGAATTGCCAAGGTTGCTGGTGTACAGGATGGCGGTGTGATCCAGCAGGCTTGAACCGCCTTCCGTGGACGTTCGCATCTTCTCCAGAAATTCCGACAGCACCTGAATCTCAGCCTCTTCAATCAATGCCAATTGCTCGAGCTTCGCGGGATCCTGGCCGTGATGAGATGCGTCGTGGTGTCCGAGATTCACCCCTGCGATTTCCGGACGGTCCTGAGTACCAAGCCACAGAGAGACCGAGCGAGTTGAATCGGTCTGCAGGGCAAGGTGAATCAGATTGAACCACTGTCGAGATCGTTCAATCAACTGAGCGCCGCCAAAGTCATTCGTCGGAGCCGGGTAATCGACTTTCGGTTTCGGAGTCTTTCGCCATTCTTCATCCTGCGCCAGCATCTGTTCGGCTTCGCGCAGAGATCCAAGGAACAGTTCCAGGCGTTGCTGATCGGCCTGACTGACCTTTCGCTCGAGCCCCCGAATCTGTTCGCCGACCTGATCGAGCAGACTTCGTCCATCACGGACTTTCTGGAGTTCTCTTGATTCTTCATCCGGCGTTCCGGCAAGGAACAAACGCTTGAAGACCTGAGTCGCTCGGCTTTCTGCGGGAATGCGGACACCGCGTGCATTCCAGGCAGCGTTGCCGCCACCCAGAATCAAAGACCCAAATCGAGTCTGCTGTCCGATGCGAGCAGCGACTTCCTGATCCAGCGAGATTCCATTTCGAATCTCATTCTCCCGGATGAACTCCGGAGCAACGCCGGTAAACAGACCTACCTCGGCGAAATGTCCCGCCGGATACCGATGCGACATTCCGGAAAACACCGTGTAGTGTCCGCGAAGTGATTCCATCGATTTCAGATAACGACTGGGAGCAAAGTCCTTGCCGGGTTGTTCGGGAAAGAAGTTCGGGCCATACATGCCCAACGGCTGTCCTACCAGCACCATGCGTCGAGGCGCTGTGGGCTCATGAGAAACTCCGCTGGCTCCCATCACATCCAGCATCGGCAGCGCAATCGAGATCCCCGCAGCTCGCAGAACACTTCGTCTTGGAAGAACTGATCGTGGCATTGGTCACTCCGCCTATTTGTTCAGGAACATTCGACTTTGAACCACTTCATGGATGAGGCTGCGGAGCCCCGAGTTTCCATTCTTTAGTCGCTCAACAATTTGCTCAATCACTTCGCGGTCGGCAAACTGAATATCACTGCCGGTGGAATAAATCGTCATCTTCTGGACAAGGTTGCGAATGATCTGATCCTTGTCATTCAGAATCAGCGTCTTGTATTCGTCGATCCCGGAAAATGGACGTCCGTCAGGAGTCTGCCCACCCAGTTCCACATCCGGTCCGCGATACACAGGGCGTCCCGATCCGTACGGCAGATCAACCGGACCTGCAGGCGTCCGCGTTGTGACTCGATAAAACGTGCGATAGTTTCCGATGGGATCGTAACTTTCCAGAGCAAACCCCGGCGGATCAATCTCGTTATGACAAGAGGCGCATGCTGGAGTATTGCGATGGCGATCCAGTTGTTGCCGTATTGTCGTGGCACCCCGAATATCCGGTTCAATGGGAGGTACATCGGGCGGCGGTGGCGAGGGCGGCGTTCCCAGCATTCGATTCAGCACCCAGACGCCTCGAAGGACAGGAGACGTTCGAGTTCCATCCGCTGTGACTTTCAACACACTGGCCTGTGTCATCACTCCGCCACGATGAGATTCTGCCGGGAGCTGAACCTTCTCAAAGCGACTGCCCTGAGGCCCGGGCACTCCATAGTGGATGCTTAGGCGTTCGTTCAGCATCGACCAGTCGGAATGCACAAAGTTCAAGACACTCAGGTCATCCCGCAGAACCTCCTCGAAGAACAGTTCCGTCTCGCGTGGCATCGACCAAAGCAGCAATGGATCAAAGTCTGAGTACAACACTGGGTCTGGAATGGTGGCGTCGATCTTCCGGAGGTCCAGCCATTGTCCGACAAAGTTCTTTGTGAAACGGTGAGCCTTTGAAGACGCCAGCAGCCGATCGACCTGGGACCGCAGGACGGCTGGTTCGGACAGTGTTCCATCGGCCGCGCGAGCCAGCAGCTCTTCATCCGGCGATGAGGACCACAGGAAGTACGACAACCGTGACGCCAGTGAATAGGTATCGAGCGGTTTTCCGGGGGGTGAATCCAGCAGAAACAGAAACGACGGAGATGAGAGGACGAACTGATAACCGAATGTCGCGGCATCGTAGAACGAACTTCCCTGTTCCAGCTTCGCGATCGCAGCATCCACATAAAGGCGAGCTTCCTCGTCACTGACAGGACGACGAAACGCACGAGGAAGAAAGTCCCTGATCAGACGGTCCAGATCTTCACGAGGATTCGCTGATACTGGAACCAGTGGATCTGCTTCCCACTGCTGAGCTGTCCGCTGCGGATTGATCTCCGGAACACGACGCCCCGCCTGTTCGGCTCGAACGACCGAACGAGCCTTCAGCGGAATGCCACGGAAAAGTGCCTCATAGGATTTCGATGGGAACTCGCCAATGGGACCTTCAATCTTCATCCAGTCCACCAGCAAACCTGGTCCTGTGTATTCTTCAATCGGTCGTTTGAATCGACGAATGTCCCAGGTCGTCAGCAGGTTTACAACAAACTGTTGCCGACTGACCAGATCGCATTCGAATTCGATCTCCTGCGGTTCGCCATGCGGGATATCGACCACATCGTAAAGTACGGGACTTTCCCGACCGCTCTGCATGACTCGCATCAGCCCGACCGGGATCGATTTTCCGTCGGCACCAACCGCCGCCGCTTTCATTCGAATGCGATAACGTCCAGTTTGCGGAACCGCAGCCGTGGCACAAAGGCCGTAACGAGGCAGCTTGCTGTAGATGATCAGCGAGTCGCCTTTCAGCACTGAGTTTCGTCCAAGCCCTTCACGAAAATTCGGACCCTTCAGCGTCATGTCTTTCCCGGTCCGCATGTCTGAGAAATCGACAGGCGGTCCAACGGGAACCACAGACGCAATCGCGGTCGCCGCGGCTTCCTGATACTTCAGAAAGTGCGTTGCGGAGAGATCGAGTGCGGAACTAACGTTATCGAATCCAGCCGACGGCGTGTCTTCCGGCAGGAGTTCACGCAGCGGAACATTCGTCCCAAGAAGATCATGCAGTGTCGTTTCGTATTCGGTGGTATTCAGACGACGCAAACGCACTCGTCCCTGTTCGTTTTGCCGCTGTAACGAAGCCTGATGAAGGGAATCGTGCAGGACCTGCACTGCCGCGTCTCGTTCACCGCGCAGTGATTCCTCCGCTGCGTCTTTCGGTGGCATCTTTCCCGACGCGATTGCGTCATGAACTCGCTGCCACGTGTGAAACACGGGCTCGGCGTCCAGCTGAAACTGAAGATCATCAAGGCGAATACCAGCCTTCTGTTCATCCGGTCCATGGCAGGCAGCACACTGCTGAGCAATCACGTTCTTCACTGCATCCGGAGGAGCATTCTCCGCAGCTTCAACTGATGCGGCACACAGGCACTGCACCAGCGCTGCGGCAGTGAGTATGAAGAAACAGCGTTCGGAAAAATCAGAACGTGCCATGAGACACCTCGTTCAGGTGACAACTGACAAATCATCGTGATTCCCGCGGAGGCAGGAACCCATTTTCAACGAACCTCAAAGGTGCTGGTTTACCGCCTTCGCACGAATGGCGGCATGGCCATCGACGGGTTGTTAGTTCGTTCGAATTCCCGTCACATTCACACCGCTACCGATCAGAAGATTCTTCTCCCACGTCCAGCGGTAAAAGCGTCCTGTCTTCTCCGGCGGAAGTTCCTGCAGATTCGAAAACCCAGCTTCAGTGAACCACGACATCAGTTCGTCGGTCGTGTGGTGAAACTGATACTTTGGAGCCCACCAGTCAAACGTGTCGCAAACTCGATTCTCGTAGTTTGGATGTGCGCTGAAGTTGATGATCTTGTTGAGCGTGCGATTGACCCCAGGAATGCCCCCCAGAACGGCTCCCAGTTTGCAGAACGGTGTCAGGATGCCAGGCGACAGACGAGTTGTGATCGTCCGTAATCCGGAGTTGATCAATTCCTGCCACCATTGGTTGCGACGATACAACCAGACGGAATAACGGCCTCTCGGTTTGACCATCGGAGCGACCGCATCAAACACGGTCCGAGTGTTTGCGTCGTGGTGCATGACGCCGATCGAGAACACAAAATCGAAGGAGCTTCGTTCCAGCGGAAGCTGCTTGAGATCGGCCTGAACGAACGACACATTCGGAAGGCCCTCACAGAGCTTCTTCGCCTTATCCACCGCGCGAGTGTGATCGGCTCCTACAACGATGGCTCCAGCTTCCGCGCAGACTTTGGAATATCGACCACCGCCGCATCCGGCGTCCAGAACTCGCATTCCCTTCAGGTCTGAAAGCGAGACCCCCGTCTTTGCCTGAAACGTTGCTCGGTCTTCATCATCATGAGCAACTTCAAACGTTGTCCACTGATGTCCGAAGCTTTCCAGATGCTGGTCCGACGTGAACCGAGGAATCCCGTCGAGAATCTTCGCGATCGGGCGTCCGTGACTTCGCAGCTCCGAAGACACGGCGTCGAATTGTAGAGCCACTCCGGTTGCAGGGTCCCGGAGTGATTCAAGAAAGCGGAACTCAGCATCAGAGGACATGATGGTCTACTTGCCCGCTGGCTTCTGGAAGATGAGGCAGTAGTTCTCTTTCAGGATTCCAGTCGGCTCTTCCACCTTCTGAAAACCGGCTTCCAGAATCTCCTTTTCGAAGACATCCTTGTCGGCCCGAACGTGCGACATGATGAACGGAGTGCTTTCTCCTTCGACCCGACGAAAGTCAATCAGTACAAGGCGCCCACCTGGCTTCAATGCCTTCAACAGCGAGCCCATCGTCTTCTGCGGAAATTCAAAGTGATGGTACGTGTCGCAGATGAACGCCACATCAATCGACCCTTCCGGAAGTTCGGTGGAGCTATCCGTGCACTTCAGCGTTTCGACATTGCGAATTCCCTTTTCACGACAGGTGATCTCGATATGGTCCAGGAACTTCTGAGCGATATCGACGGCGACAACTTTTCCTTCCTTCACTTCCCCGGAAAACAGTCGAGTAAACAGACCTGTGCCGGCACCAATGTCCGCCACAGTATCGGTCGGCTTCAGCTTCAGCAGCTTGACGATCTCTGACCGCTTCGCGAACACCTCGCGACTTTCGATCTCAAACTTCTCCACGAACTCCTTCGGATTCGGATCGCGGAAGTTGTCATTAATGCCAGGACGAACGCTCTGCTCCTGAGCCAGCGCAGGCAGGGAACTCACGGCCAAAATCAGCAGAGGCAGGGAAAGACGGCTGGATGAAAGGGACATGGAGGACTTTCGCAGAAAGAAGGGGCGGAGGATCTGAGATCCCTCAGAGGATTGCTGGCGGGAGATGATAGCACAAACAACCGGCAGTGCTTTGTCAAACCTGAGGTTTCTGCCTTCTCAGCATTCGGGCGAAGACATGTGCAACCTGTGCTCAGACAAGAAAACGGCGAGCGGTTGGGCGTGAGCCCACCGAGTGACATCATCACTGCGACTTCCGCAAGCCGAGCCGATGCAAATCCTGAAACCCCAATCGCACACAGTGAAGGAAGTCATCAGACAAAAAATGTGGGACAAAAAATGGCGAGCGGGATGCGTCAGCTTCCCGGTACTGCCCACATCATTCCTGCAAAGGGCTGTGCAACCTGCGCACCGCTGCGAAGCAGCGTCAGCAAATGGCCGTCGGTGTGACCCCACGGTTTCGTGACTACTTTTTGTTTTGGAGTCGTTTTTGATAGTCCTTGTCGTGAACGAATTTTTCGTTGAGGTGTGGAAACGAGAGGTCCGCCTGAATGATCTGCTCACCTTCTGCCCACGACAGTACGACCATGTTTCCCGACTTCTCTTCGTTTCTCCACGGTTTCGCCTGCAGGTCGAGTAGCCGCGCGGACCAGGCTGGCGGCAGCATTCCGGCGAGGATTTCGATCGCACGCAACAACTCGTCCTTACATTTTGGGCTTGCTCGAATGTCGTTTCGTCCGGCAAACGCTTCAATAGCCATGCGATAAAGAAAGCCCTCGAAGTTCGGGGCGAGGCAAATAGCTTTCTCGGATCGTTCGCAAAGCACAATCGGCGGTTCGTCTCCATCGGTGGCCCAGTCCAGCCGCCAGCAGTAGGGCTCGTGGCGGCTGGTGATTGCAAACGGAACGAAACCGCCATCAACAGCAATCTCCCACGAGTTGAATCGGTAGGTGGCAATTCCCTCCAGCGGCAGCCAATCGCAATCGTAGAAACTCAGGCTATGTCCCTGGTCACTACGGGAGGCGAAGTGCCCTTGCGATTCCAGTCGTCGGTACGCGGGAGGAAGAGCGAATCCGTACCGCTTCTCGATGAGTTCGTATTCGTTCATAGGGCACTCCTAAACTGTCGTAAACGGTTGGATTCGGATCCGTCGGAACAGGTTACGCCCGGAATTTTTTGACGACAAGTCAAACTAAACACGACCGCCGGTCCATGATGCTGCTCAGCGCTGCTGGGTTGTCGCCGCCGGTGCTCTACGTTCGCGACGGAACGATCGTTCCTGCAACAACGTTCGGGCAAACAAAGGCGAGCGGGGCGACGTTAGTCCCCTGATTGCGATTCTTCGCTCGGCAATTCGCAAGCAAGCGTGAATAGAAAAAACAAAGGCGAGCGGTTGGGCGTAAGCCCACCGAGTGACATCATCACTGCGACTTCCGCAAGCCGAGCCGATGCAAATTCTGAAACCCCAATCGCACACAGCGAACGTAGTCATCAGACAAAAAATGTGGGACAAAAAATGGCGAGCGGGATGCGTCAGCTTCCCGGTACTGCCCCCAGCATCATTCCCGGAAAGACGTGCACAACCTGTGCACAGCTGCGAAGCAGCGTCAGCAAATAGCCGTGGGTGTGAACCCACGGTCTTGAAACGCCCCTTCAAACTGTAGAGCCGTGACACGGCGACAGACTCGCGGCCCACCCCCGAGCTTGCTGACGCTCGCTCGACCCCTCCCGCTACTTCGTGCGGGTGGGGAGCGAAATGCGTCAGCCTCGCGGTACTGCATCCGACTATATGACCCGATTGCCCGCTATCTCCAGAACAGCCTTAGCTGCTCTTCAGGCCCTGGGATCGTCGCTGTCGGAAGTGATGCGGCCAGCACCTGACCGATTTCGAATGTTCGGCGTTCGGACCAGGCACTGGAGCCAAACCGCGAATTTGTGAAGACTCGGAATGAGTACTGTCCGGCTGGAAGAGTCTGGGGCAAATTCAACAGTGCGCTGGTGGTGACAGTCCGCGGAATCGCCAGCTGCCCCTTCGCGTTCAGCAATTCGACGGTGTACGTGGCGGCGATGGGAGTGGATTCCCATAACAACGACGCGCGATTCCCGGTCAGGCTGCGAGGTGGCACCAGCAACACGAAACTCAGCCCGGCACCTGAATCAGTGAGCGGACTTGATCCCTTCATTGCACGAACGCGAATGATGTAACCGCCCGCTGACAGTCCGACGTTCGCCCGATACTCTGTGACGTAGTACTTCTGAACCTGCAAAGCCACAGACCCATCCGCTCGGGAAATGATCAGTTCATAGTGAGTCGCTCCTTCAAACTTTGGCCACTTGAATTCTGGTGTCGACGTTCTTTGCAGCGTTCCCTGCGTGGTGACTGAAATCGCTGGCTGCACGACATGAAATTCGACGGCCGGTGACCAATCAGTTGTCCGGCCATTCACCAAAAGTGACCGAACAAAAACCGCATATCGACCGGTCGCCAGATCGCTGCCTGGAATGAACGATGTGCCGCGAATCCCGGTTTGATAGACAGCCCGAACTTGTGTGTCACGATTCGTAATCCAGACATCAGAACTCACTGTGCCCGCTGGCGTTGTCCAGCGAATCTCGGGACGGCGATTCAACGACGCTGTCGTCGGCGCGATCACCTCCGGATTCGTCAGCCAAACATCCAAAGCGCTACTCCAGGCCGACACCGCGCCAGTCAACGAACGGCCACGCACCCAGACTCGATAAACACGATTCTGTTCGATCAATCGTCCGCCAGCCCCATCAACCAGCCCAAGCGAGTTGAACGTCGTCTGATACTGTTTTGAGGGAAGACTGAGGTTCGACAAGTCTCTCACCAGAACATCGTACTGCGTCGCCCCGATCGTATCTTCCCAGAAAAGCTGTGCCTGTTGCCCGTCGCGTTTCAGCGTCACTCCTGCCGGAGTCGCAGCCGGGCGGTTCATTTCGATACGAAACAACTCGGCACCAAATGCTCGATTCTCGCCCTCCATCACCACGCCACCGCCGTAGGGCATGAACTTGGCGTAGTCACCAAAGACCATCGCGTCTGTAAGGCGAACCGTTCCTTCGGTAGTCCCATCGGATTTCCATAGCTCCGTTCGTCCTGCATTTCCGTTGTAAACCGAGAAATAGACGGATCCACCCTGAACAAGAAACGTCGTGTTTCGATTCGAGTCTTCTCGATTGAACTGACGGTAGGGATAGTCGAGGACCTGACGTGTTCCTGCTGCCGTTCCATCTGTGACCCACAGGTATGTTGTCAGGTTATATTGCGTCATAAAGAACGCACGATCCGAATCCGTGCGATACGCCCCGATCAATTCGTGCCCGTTCAAGGACTTGAGCTGAATCGGCCGATCCATTCCATGCGTGAGCCACAAGCCCGACTCTTTGGCAAAGAACACCATTCCGCCTGGCCGATCTGCGACTGCAGTCACTTTAACGAAGTCGTTTCTCTGGAACAGGTCGGCATACTCTTTGACGAGCCCCGTCTTTGTATCCAGCATTCGCAGACCACGAAAATCATAGCCAGTCGCGAAGGCGACGGAGTCTCCAAAGATCGGCGTCGTCTGATAGTGGAAAGTCCCGCGTGGCCACGGAAACCACTCAACCCTCTTCGTTCCAGCAGATGTCCCGTCAGTTTGCCACAGCACACTTTCGCTGGACGGTGACGAAGTCTCATCCATCACAAAGAACAGCTTGCCACCGGACTGAAAAACATCAGAAGGAGCATCCGTCGCATCAATCGAAAACAGTTGTTCCGTTGCTCGACGACGCTCATCCAGTCTCCATCCGGAGAATTGATTTGTCTGTTCGCTGTACGACATCAGCAATGGGCTTCCACTGAGATTGGCAACTCGAATGAGATGTGTCGAATCGTTTTCAAAGTACCCGAGAAGTCGAATAGCGGTGCCATCCCAGCCGAGGATCGCATTCCTTGTGATGTCGCCGTCAGCAAGTATCACTGCGGCCTTGAACTGCGGCAGATTCGGACTGCCCCCGGCCAATGTGCTTTCGATTAGAATATCTCTGCCATTCACCAGCTTAGTCACGACACTCGTTGCGCCATTCAGGGAATACCATGACAGGCCGCTCCCATCGTCCGCAGTGAATAACACATTCCCATTCGCAGCGGCAATCAGTTTGGCACTCGATCCGATGGTGCCGGTTTCAAATTCCCGGACGAGAACGGTTGTCTGCAGGCGACCGTCCGATCTCCACAATTCGAGACCAGTCGTCCCGTTATCCGCAATGAAGAACACGCCGTTCGCATTGCCGCCAATGAATGTCCCAAAAGCCGTGAAGCGATCGCTTCCCTCAAAGCTTGGATCGCCCGTTGTCGGCAACAATCCGATTCGCGATCTGTCGTCGCTTTCTATCGCGTAGTAGGCCTGAGTCTGGCCATTCAGCAGATCAAGGGGCTTGCCTCCGGAACTGACTCGATTCAACACAAGACCGATGGACGTGAAACTGAAAACGCCATCACTGCGAGAAACGACGTAGTTCGAGCCAACTCGCTGAACTTCAAGCGGACTCCGGAACGAAAATGCGCCGGGTGAGATGAGCCGGGCGAAGGTTTCGTCGCTCCGCATCATGTAAAGTTGAGTTGAACTGCCATTAATTGATTCGCCTAGCGCGGTAAAAACCACAGCTTCTGAGTCCATGTATTGAAGCTGGATTTCCCGGATGTCCTTCCCCTGATCGGTCTTATTGGACATACGGAGCGTCGACTCCGGTGTTCCGCGAGTCGTCCAGAGTCCACTATTCAATCCCGTCGTTTCAAAAAGTAAGTGATCGCCCTGCGCTCCCCAAAGCTCGATGGTCTGATCGCTATACAACACCTGCACCTGCGATGTTGTCAGATTGATGCTGAATAGGCGGTTCGAATAGCTGCCACCGAATACGCCATCATTCACGATCGCCGTCGGCCCTCCCGGCAACCCCGGAGCATACGCAATTCTTTGTAATAGAGACGTTCCCAGCGAGTCCGACGAGAATTGCTGCAGGTTTACCACGGCGGTTGTACCGTTCGCCGTCCCGTCGGAACGCCACAGGGTGTGCTCCCGCAGAAACAGGACATTGCCGTCAGCCGCTGCTGTCATCGCTGAGAGATCAATCCAGCTATAGTCATCAAAGGCCTTCACTCGCGTAGTCCCTGCGAGGCTGCCATCGGTCTTCCAAAGTTCTGCCGGTCGCGTCCAGGATTGACGGTAGGAGAAGAACACTGTTGACCCGGACTTGACCAGCGAGGAGACACGATCATTTCCTCCGGCGAATTGCCCAAGACGAAAAGTCCCCTGGGTGGTTCCGTCGGTCCGCCAGATTTCCGTGGTTCCTCCCAGCAGATTCAGGGAAAACACGGACACAGATTCTGTTAGCTGCACGGTGTCGTGCCTGAGCGTTACACCCTGTGATTTCTGATTGATGTCAGCAACTGGTACGACGGATGCCGACAGAACCTCGCGAACCTCGAGACAATCCACCTGAACGGGGATACGGGACTTTGTTCGCCGGCGAAAAGAGGATTTCCGAAGAAATGGGAATCTCAAAAACGACGCCAATCCATTGGTGCGACTCATAAGCGATCACCCTGGGTGAGTTGAAAACTGCCTCCATGCAGTTGGCTATCGTATGCGGGTGACAGAAGCCCGACAAGTCGGTTTCTGCAAATGTTCAACACGACTGGTTGGCCAGAAAAATAAAGGCGAGCGGTTGGGCGTAAGCCCACCGAGTGACATCATCACTGCGACTTCCGCAAGCCGAGCCGATGCAAAGTCTGAGACCCCAATCGCACACAGTGAACAAAGTCATCAGACAAAAAATGTGGGACAGAAAATAAAGCGAGCGGGATGCGTCAGCTTCCCGGTACTGCGACCATCATT
This sequence comes from Planctomycetaceae bacterium, assembly GCA_016795145.1. GTDB lineage: Bacteria > Planctomycetota > Planctomycetia > Planctomycetales > Planctomycetaceae > SXXK01. Next base: position 21,735 of record JAEUII010000375.1, on the reverse strand, counting down.
CCCCGTCATTCCAGCGAAGGCCTGTACAGCATGCGCTCAGCTGCGAAGCAGCGTCAGCAAATAGCCGTGGGTGTCAACCCACGGTGTCGAGACGGTCGCCAGAAATCGTTAAGCCGTGAAACGGCGACAGACGCGCGGCCCGCCCCCGAGCTTGCTGACGCTCGCTCGACCCCTCCCGCTACTTCGTGCGGGTGGGGGAGCAAATTCTGAAACCGTAAACGCACACAGTGAACGAAGTCGTCAGGCACAAAATGCGGGGCAAAACAAAGGCGAGCGGTTGGGCGTGAGCCCACCGAGTAACTTCCTATCCGCCCCTTCGGCCAGGACATGAACTCAGAAACGCAGTTTTGGAACCGCGAATGCACGCGAATCGACGCGAATAGAGCAAAAGACCCACGCTCGCTGTTTACGGGGGCCCGCTGGAGGCATCAACAACGCGAGACTCCGGGCAACAACTGGATGACGCTAATTTCTAAGTTGTGACGCCCCGTTGGGGCTCATGATGCATCGCGGACCCTTTCCTGGGGCGCTGCCCCAGGCTGATTTGTCGGTGCCCCATTCGCATTCGGGGCGGAATCGCAGGCTGTTTGGTCATTCGAAAGCTCCTGTCAACGCCTGAGGACAGGCGTTCTACACTGAGTTTCTCGTTCCAATTCGTGGACGATTGCCCTGAATTTCCTTACGGTACCGAAATGCCGCCTGGCTTTGGCGGTAATGAATGTGTCTGCAATTTTTTTCTGACGGTGAGTGTTCCTCAATGGCAAATCAGCAGTTGTCCCACGTGGTCTTTTTCACTTTGAAAACTCCGACGCCGGAGAACATCCAGGCGATGGTGGCAGCGTGCCACAAGTACCTCAAGAATCATCCAGGCGTTGTCGCGTTCTTCGCGGGTACTCTGGCCGCCGAGTATGCTCGACCGGTCAATGACCGAGCCTTTCATGTGTGCCTGAATGTCGTGTTCGATTCCCGCGCGTCACATGACATTTATCAGACGGCTCCGGACCACATCAAGTTTATTGAAGAGAACCGTGACGGCTGGGCTCAGGTTCGAGTATTCGATGCGGACGTGACGAGCTGATTGGCACTTCTCCAAAACTGATTCCAGGTCATGGCATTTCGCTTCGACACGGCAGACGATCTGGAAACGCCTCTTCGGGACTTGACGGAGTGCGAGCGTCCGTTCCTCATCGGAGTCAGGCACCACTCCGCCGCACTCGCGCGAGTCGTGCCGGAGCTGCTGGAGCGATTTCATCCGGAGGTGGTTCTCATCGAACTTCCTCCGGAGTTTTCACCATGGCTGGAATGGCTCGCACATCCGAAAACTCAGGCACCCGTCGCGCTGTCGGCGTGTCTGGATGACGGCCAGCAGATTTCGTTTTTGCCGTTTGCGGATTTCTCGCCGGAACTCGCCGCCATTCGCTGGGCCGCGAAACGCAACATCCCGATCGCCGCGATTGATAGTCCTCTGGCCTCGCGAGCCGAGCGATCATCTAACACCGGGCCACCCCGCGGAATCCTCGCTTCGATGACGCGGCGACTGGAATGTCGCGACAGCGGGGAGCTTTGGGAACGGCTTGTGGAATCTCCAGCTCTTGGCAGTTCCGCAGAGAGCATCCGTCGGGCAGCGCTGATGTTTGGCTGGGCCATTCGATGCAACGATGATGAACCGTCGGAATATGACCGGGCTCGTGAACACTGGATGAGAACGCAGATTGCGTCGCATGCAGGAAAGCGGCTCGCTGCCATTGTCGGTTCGTATCATGCGGCCGCGCTGCTTCCGACGCCTCGACATTGGACGGAGCCTTCTTCGAAGGAAACACAGCCAGGACGACCGAAGCGTTCTGCAAAGTCGCAGGATGCTGGAGCTGCAACTGATGTCGTCACCGCGATGATTCCCTATTCGTTCTCGCAGCTGGATGAACGATCCGGGTATCCCGCAGGCATTCGAGATCCTCAGTGGCAGCAGGACATGCTGGAGGCCACTTCGTTCGAGGATGCTGACCATGCTGTGGCTTGCCTGATTGTCTCCGTCTGTCGCGAGCTTCGCAGCATGGGTCATCCGATGAATGCGGCGGATGGTCAGGAAGTACTTCGACTCGCCCGAGACCTTTCCGCTCTGCGCGGACTTCGCAGTGCTGGTCGTGGGGAGCTCATTGAAGCCATTCAAACGGGACTCACGCGAGGCCAGCTGTATGGACTCGGCCAGGCCGTTGCTTCCGCGATGCAGAAGGTTCTCATCGGCAATCGAACGGGCGTCGTTCCGGATTCTCTTCCGCGATGTGGACTCGCGCCGCACCTTGAAAACCAGTTGAAGACACTGCGACTGCCAGGCCCGGAGTCCTTTGGTCAGGAGAGTCGTCGGCTTCGACTGGATCCGTTGCGGAACGCCACCGACCGCGCGCGAGTTGTCGTGTTGCAACGCATGGGACTGTGTCAGATTCCGTACGCTAAGCGAGCCGAAGATGGTGCCGCTGGAGATCGCGAAAGTCTGACGTCCGTGTGGGACATTCAGTGGGAACACGCGACCGCTGCCATGATTGCTCTGACAGGGTTGCGAGGAGCAACGCTGGAACAGGCGGCTGAGGGATTGTTGCGAAGCCGGAGCTTAAACAAGCCCGAAACCGAATGGACGAACAGCGAGTTCCTGGCCATACAACAAGCTGCGGATTGCGGCTTTCAGGATCTTGTCAAAGCCGGTATCGAATGGCTGCTGCGAGACTATTCGAAGATTGCATCGCTCGATCAGCTTGTGCTTGGCATGCAGTTCCTGGATCGAATCTGCAATGGTCACATCGCCGCTCTTCCTCGTGCGACGGATGAGTACCTTCCGGAGTTCTGCAGCGTCTTCGTCCCCGAGTCTCACTGGAATGCTCGCGCGCTGTTGCAGGCGACGATTTCAAGAGCCAGTGGCCTTGTGGGTTCCGATCAGGAAGGCGATGCGTCGGCTTTGGCAGAGCTTGTGAACTGGTTCGAACAACAGAACTGGACATCGTCCAATGCGACCGCGAATGATGGCGGCGGGCCACTGGACGATTTCGATCCCCAGTTGATTCCTCTTGCGGCGGGACGGCTCTTATTCCACCTGCGTGAGTTCACAGCCACTGGATCCGCGCTGATGCAGGGCAGTTCGCTTGGCTGTCGTCTGATCATGGCGGATGTTACCGAAGATGAGTTTGCAACGACCCTCAGTTCATGGGTCGATCAGGCAACGGATCCTGACTTGCGACGCACGTTGCTGAAGCGTCTTCGAGGCCTTCTGGTCGTGATTCAGCCTCGACTTCTTTCGGACGATGGCTTGATCAACGGCATCGAGTCCCGCCTTCAGGTGATGTCGGACGGTGAGTTTTTCGAGCGACTTCCTTCACTGCGAGGTGGGTTCGATGTGCTGAGTCCCGCGGTCAGAAAACAACTGCTTCGCGAAATTGATGCACGCCTTGGAACACAGCCGGGGGCACGAGCAGGCTCGACTTCCACGCCCGTTTCGAATCTCGACCCGCTGATTTTGAAAGTGCTGTTCGACGCGGACAGGAAGGCGTGGGAAGAAGTCTGCTCGTTGCTGCCGGAGATTGCGGCAGGTTCCGACAACGCGAGTCCCTCGTTTCCTATGAGCACTGATCCACTCAGTGTAACACCGAGGTCAACGAGTACGGCCGAACATGAAGTGTCGCTCGCGAATCGGTGGCGATTGATTCTCGGGGTACGTGACGAATCACTGTGTCCGTCAGCGCAGAGAGCCGCGAGAGCACTCGATGAACTGTACGGACAAGGACGCGGCGAGGGCTCGCGGCGAAGCCTTGGGGGAGCCCCTGGCAGTGGCGGCGGAGACGAATCCCCATGGCCGAACACTCGGTTATGGGCCGAAGAGCTGGGCGAGTTGTTCGGGGAACGGGTTCGTGAAGAAGTTCTCGGCTCGGCGGTGGAACGAGGACGATCCGGGGCGCTGGCGGAGATCAATGAAGACTCCGTTCGTCCGTCCATCGAACTGCTTCAAACTGTACTTTCGATGCGAGGAAGTTTGCCCGAACAGCAGACAGAGAAACTGCGCCGGATTGCTCGACGAATCACGGATGAACTCGCAAAGGAACTGGCAACACGACTGTCAGCGGCACTGGTGGGACTGTCGACACCTCGGCCAACGCGGCGTCCCAATCGACGGCTCGATCTGCGACGGACAGTCTCGGCAAATCTGCGCACAGCGCGAACGAACGAGGAGGGGCAGGTTCAACTGGTGCCAGACCAGCTCTATTTTCGAACTCCCTCACGTCGAACGATGGACTGGCATGTCATCTTCGTCGTCGACGTCTCCGGTTCGATGGAACCATCGGTGATCTACAGCGCACTCACGGCTGCGATTTTCTCTGCGTTGCCAGCGTTGAGCGTCACGTTTCTGGCATTCAGCACCGAGGTCATTGATTTCACCAGTCACGTTGAAGATCCCCTCGCCATGCTGATGGAGGTTCAGGTCGGCGGCGGCACGATCATCTCGCTGGGCCTCGCCGCCGCGCGAGCGAGGCTCAAGGTGCCGTCTCGCACCATCGTGCTGCTCGTCACAGACTTTAAAGAAGGGCTTTCGGTTGCTTCGCTCATCAACGAAGTACAGGCGATTGTAGATACGGGAGCAAAGGTGCTGGGCCTTGCCGCGTTGTCCGATGATGGCAAGCCTCGTTATCACACGGGCATCGCCGCTCAGGTGGCTGGATGTGGAATGCCGGTTGCCGCGCTGAGTCCTCTGGAGCTGGCTCGCTGGGTAGGAGATCAGATTCGATGAATCAGAATCCTCGCCCGTCCATTGATCCGCTGATCCTGTCCTCCATGCTGAGTGCCGCGCCGGAACGATTGCAGAAGCGGCTGGATCGAGAACCCAAAGCGGCGGACGGCTGGGAATGGCGTCACGAGGCGGGCCAGTGGAACGTCCAGGCGGGTGAAGAGACCGTGCAGGTTCTGGCAGAACTTGTCACTGAATTCGGCCACGTCCGATGCTCGTGCCTGCTTTCACCGCGGTGCTTCCATGTGCTTGCCGTGTTGAATGTCTGCGGGATTGTGGAGTCGAGTTTCGAAGCAGCCGACACAGCCTCGGCGGACGAGCTCCCTGCATTGTCAGGCGCCGAAGAAACCTCGGGGAAGACTGGCAGCGGGGTCATCGAACCTGCGGAAGAATTGACGACAAACGCAATCCATGCAGCACAGCAGATGGACGACGCCACATCGAGAATCCTTGCCACCGGCCTGCGATCATGCGGTGCGGTGCAGCAATCGCAGTTGCTACGAGCCATTCACGAATGTCGTTCGGAGGGGCTGCATCGATTGGCAGCGGCTGGGCTTCGATTGATGACGGACATTCGACAGCTGCGAGATCACGATGAGAATTTTCGTTCGGAGACAGCGGTTGAGGATTTTCGGGAGCTGCTGGAGACCTGTCGGCACGTCGTTCGCCAAAGCCCGACACCGATTCGATGGATTGGCGTCGCGCGACGCCAATTTGTTCCTGTCGAAAGCCAGAAGCTGCACGCACTATTCTGTGAACCGATTCTGACTCGCAGTGGTTATGCGGGTGTTGTCACCTGGCTGATGGCCGATGACGGCTGGATCGGAAGTGTCAGTGACGTTCAGCCAGGTGATGCTTCTCGGATTCCGCAGGCATGGCAGTCTGGAGTCACGCTGGCCGGGCTCAGCCTGTCACATCGAGCACTCAGCCAAAAGTGTCTCTTGTTGTCGAAGGGAACTCGTTCTGCGGACGGACGACTCGGCGGCGGCGAATCAGCTCGTGCCGTTCCGGTCGATGGAAAGGGCTGGAATGCAGGTCCGGTGGCAGCGAAGTTTCAAACACCTCTCGCCGACCAGATTCGACAATCCTTCAACGAATCAGACAAGCCAGACTTCATGAAACCAGCAGGAAGTGATCTGCTCTTCTTTGAAGCGATCGTTCTGGGTTATCACGAACATGAACTGATTGTCGCGGTCCCGAACTCCGACGTGATTCTCAGCCTGACGATTGCGCTGGCAGACGATGAACTCAGTTTCCGCGACAGCCTGACAACGCTTGCCTGTGCACCCGGGCTGAAGATTCGTTGCATCGGGCGAATCGAACGAGCCAACGCAGGTCGCATTCAATTGCTCGCATGCAGTCCAGCTTCACATGAACTCGGCAGCCAAGCAGAAGTGCCGGAGGGTGAAGTGGCAGAGCGTCCAAAGTTGATGCTTTCGAACGGTGAAACGCATCGGTCCATTGGACTGCATCGGCTTGAAAAGACACAGCTTTCACGCTGCGAGAAATGGCCGGTACGAGTCACCATGGTTCCTCGCCCGATCGCCGCGGCATCTGCGGACGAATCGCTCGAGCGCTGGTTGAGAGCGATTGCGACGGGAGGTCGCCACGCGATCCCTCAAACCCTGGCAGGATCGGCGGCTCGCGACGTGGTGAAGTTGCGAAGCCAGTCGCGAACCGATGCTGCGACACTGCTTGGTTCGCTCACCAGTGCCACAATGGCAACAACGACGGATATCCGAGGCGTTCGAACAGCAGATGTGCCGCAACAGTTAGCGGCTCGCTGGCTGGCCGCTGCCATTTGCTCACGGACAACACTTCGAGAGCTGCAACTTCATGACTGGATGGCGTTAGTACATGAGACGTAGTGGATCTTGCCAAAGATCCCTGAGTCCCTGAGTCGCAGCACCATTCGCATGGACGACGCCCCGAAAGACCATGCTTGACGAAGCCATTACCCACCGCGCAATGCGGTCCTACTGCGGCCCGGTAAACACGTGGCCGGTTGCCTCCATCGGCACGGAGTAAACAGATTTGCGAGCGGTCACGAACAGAGTCTTGCGATCCAGCCCTCCAAACGTCACGTTCGCTGGTTGTTCCGGAAAGCTGATAACTCCCAGAATCTTGCCTTCAGCCCCAACGACCTGAATGCCAAGCGATGAAGTGATGTAGAGGTTTCCGTTTGTGTCGATCGTCAAGCCATCGCCGCCACTGGATTCACCGGTCTTTTGACGCAGCTCACACAGAACCCGACCTGCTCCCAGCTTGCCAGGCTCAGTGACTTCATACGCCCACATCTCTTTCTCCATGCTTGGGATGACATACAAAGTCTTCTCATCGGGAGACAGGATGATTCCGTTTGGAGCCTTTCGGTCTTCAATCAGACGCGACACCTTTCCATCGGCCGCGCGGTAGTAGACGGCTTCTTTTCCCTGTGGCCATGGATCCGGAGCACGGAACCGCGGATCAGTAAAGTAGATTCCGCCCTGACGATCGATCACCAGGTCATTGGGAGCATTGAATCGCTTGCCGTCGAACTGATCTGCAAGAACAGACTCGGACTTATCGGAAATCTTGAATTGCTTCAGGCGACCATCCATTTCGCAAGCCAGCAGACGATCGCCGACAAGCATCAGGCCATTGCAGTGACCGGATGGTTCAATGAAGACCGAGACATTGCCCTGAGCATCGAGCAGGTGAATTCTGTTCTTTGGGATGTCGGTGAAGTAGAGATTTCCGGCACTGTCAGATGCCGGTCCTTCGGTGAACTCGAAGCCCGTCTGAACCTGTTTGACGGGACCAGTGGGCCCTACGCCAGGAATGGGATCGTCAGCGACCACTGATGCAGTGAACGCAAAAAGCACGCAAGTTGTCCGCATCCACATACAAGACTCAGACTGTCAAAATGGGAGTTCGAAGGTAAAACCGCGCCAACTCAACGGTCTACAGAGACGTGCGGAGACCAGTGCACGGACTTGTCAGGTTAGTTGGAAACTGCCCCCAATCAAGCGCCGCCAAGCTCGGCTGCATAATTGCGGGATTCGAGACAGACAACCCATTCCCCGAAAACACCCTACTGCACCCTGTTTTCCAGACCAACCCATCTGCCGTGATAGGAACTTCTGGAAAAACCCCTTTACCCGGACCGAAATCTTAACAATTCAACCACACGCCCACATAGCGACAGAATCCGATGAATCTTGCCAAAGGTGTGCAAAGCATGGCACAACAATTCAACGAGATTGGTCGAGCCGTGCGATCGCCCGAATTCCAGGGTATCAAGCTGAAGGACCAGCATGAGCTTCTGTCGCACGTTCAGAAACTTCCCGTCCGTTGCCGTCCTGGCGGGTTTCCTGCTGTATGCCAACGGGGCTGTGGCACAGGAACCTGATGACGGACCACAATCCTTTGAATCCTTCGAATCGAGACTCAGCACCCTGACAGCTCGCATGCAGGAGTTGGAAGACCAGAATCTTGCGTTGCAGGACGAACTGACGGAGCTGAGAAACTCGAACGCAGGACGAGCGTCACTCGTTTCGGATGAGCCGCAGGACGCCGAGTCGCAGGATCAGCCGCAATCCTACGACGATGCCCTGAAGCTCTCGCGAGAGACCAACCAGCGGCTGGACCAGCTCGTTGCTGAGCTTGAGGCCGAAGCGACAAAGGACGCAGAAGCCGCTCAGAAAAAGAAAGCGGAAGATGCGAAGAGGGAGAAGAAGTGGTATGACAAATACACAATTCGCGGTTACGCCCAGTTCCGCCTGAATCAAGTCTTTGACAACGAGTCCCCCGCCCGTCCACAACATGTTGGTGACAGTTCTGTCGGAGACGATCAGAGTTTCCTGATTCGTCGAGCTCGCCTGATCCTCAGTGGGGATGTTTCGGAACACGTATCTCTGTACTTCCAGCCGGACTTCGCGTCAAACGTGCCCGGAAGCTCCGATTCGAATCAGTTTGCTCAAATACGCGACCTTTACGCTGATGTCTTTTTGGATGACCAGAAAGAGCTTCGCTTCCGAGTTGGCCAGTCCAAGATCCCGTATGGATGGGAGAACCTGCAATCCAGCTCCAACCGACTCCCGCTCGATCGAAACGATGGCTTGAATACTGCCGCTCGAAATGAACGAGATCTTGGGATCTTTCTGTACTGGACTCCAAAGGAAGTACAGGACATTCTCAAGTATGTGATGGATGATGGTCTGAAAGGATCCGGCAACTACGGAATGTTTGGAGTTGGTGTCTACAACGGACAGGGGGGATCATTCCGCGAGCAGAACGACAACATGCATGCGATCGCCCGATTCACTTACCCGTTCTGGCTAAACGACTGCCAACTGATGGAAGTCAGTATGCAGGGATACACAGGGCAATACACGGTACTGTCATCTCCGATCAGTCCTCTGGGCGTTGGTCCTGCAGTGCGTCCACAAGGAACACTTGAGACGAATGGTCAGGAGGGCATCCTTGATGAGCGGCTTGCATGGACTCTGATTTATTATCCGCAACCGCTGGGATTTCAGGCGGAGTGGAATATCGGAAGAGGCCCTGCTCTGAATGATGCACAGACGCGTGTCACGGATTCGTCGATCACAGGCGGGTACGCCATGATGATGTACCGCCAGAAACTGGATAAGGGTGAACTTTGGCCATTTGCACGCTGGAACTACTACAACGGAGGCTACAAAACAGAACGCAATGCCCCGATGTCACAGATCCAGGAATGGGACATTGGCACCGAATGGCAATTCTCAAAATCGCTGGAACTTGTTGCCATGTACTCCATTACGGACCGCACAAACACAACGGCACAAAGCGCCGCAAACACTCTGTCCTATGAGCAGTTTGAGGGATCCATGCTGCGCTTTCAGGTTCAGGTGAATTACTAGCCAAGCGGGAAATCGAGAAACCAGGAAGTGGCAACTTCCGCCGCAATCGCCCCATGGCGTGAACCGCAAAGTTTGCCCAGCCTGGTCAACCGGATTCCGACTGTAGCGTCGTTTGTTCAGCTAATGGTCTTAACAATTCTGCGTGACATCACGCAGCTGCTGGTTCCGATCTCAGTCCTGTGAGAAAACCTTCATTGAATCTTAAAGATTCATTCACGGACCGCCTCATTTGTGAGCCACGAGTCCTCGAAGTGTTGAGACGGAATTCAACAGGGACATGTCATGCTACCAACTTCATGGAAGAAGTGCGTTGCCGCATTGTTTTTAGCCGCTCTTTGTCCGGCCGCAATTGCCAGTGACGACCTCGCGAATCTCAAGGCGCGACTTGACGCCATTGAGATGGAGAACAAGCAGCTGCGTGACGATCTCGACGCGTTGAAAGCGGCCGATGAGGCGATGATCGGGCAGATGACGGAACTGAACGGCCAGGTCGTTGGAAAAGCTGACAAGAAGCCAGATGATCCACTTTCATTTTCGGCGAAATGGAACAACGGCTTTGAAGCCAGCACCAAGGACAAGAACTTCAAGTTCCATGTCGGCGGCCGAGTTCAATTCGACACAGTATTCCTCGAAGCAAGCCGAGGAGCATTCGCCGGAACCGGTCCGTTTACAGATCAGGATGCCGTGACGTTCCGACGTGCCCGCCTTCGTGCCGACGGAACAATGTATGAGACCATTGACTGGTGTGCTGAGTTCGACTTTGTGAACTCAGTCAACGACAACCCAGGCACCACCCCGACCGAAACCAACGTCATTACGGTGCCAGTTCCGACCGACCTGTGGATCACATTCCGCGAAGTCCCGATCGTAAACAACCTGCGCATCGGCAATGTCAAGGAGCCGATCGGTTTCGAGCATCTTACAAGCAGTCGGTATCTCGAGTTCATGGAACGTTCGTATAACCAGGATATCTTCACTGGAGCATTCAATAACGGGTTTACCCCAGGCGTTGTCGTGTGGGACAACTGGGCAGAAGAACACGGCACCTGGTCGACGGGCGTCTTCAAGAATAACAGCAATGGTTTCGGCTATGGAATTGGTGATGGCGAATATGCATGGACGAGCCGAGTTACCTATTTGCCCTGGTTCGAAGATGAAGGTCGGTATCTGACACACCTTGGAGTGTCCGGAAGCGTCCGCGACCCCAACAACCATCAGGCTCAGTATCGTGCTCGCGGCTCCCTTCGAAATGGTATGGGTGGCGTTAACCCAACGCTTTCCAACACAGGATTGTTCAACACGACCGAAGTGGAAATGGCTGGACTTGAGTTCGTCCATCAGATGGATTCACTCATGTTTCAGGCAGAATACATGGGCGCATGGAACCACAAGTCCATCGGTAACGGAACCTCGGCGCCTCTGGGAGCTCAGCTGGGTGATGTTTACGTCTACGGCTGGTATGCGGAGACTCTGTACTTCCTGACCGGGGAGCACCGTGAATACGAGAAGAAGTCCGGTGTTTTCGGTCGCGTGATCCCAAAGAACAACTACGGAAAGTGCGGATATCTTGGTGCCTTCCAGGTCGGTGCTCGATACAACCAGCTGTGCCTTGTTGACTCGGGCATGGACGGCGGACGTCTCGACGACGTCACTCTGGGACTCAACTGGTTCCTGAACCCAAACCTGAAGATTCAGAGTAACTACACCTACACGATTCGCGATGCTCAGGCGTCTCCAGGTGGCGGCGATTACTACGGCTACGGCATGCGAGTGGCCTGGGACTTCTAAGCCAGAGCGTCGATGCGGACGTTTTCAAGACAGAGTTTGGGTTTGAGGTAGTGGATCTTGCTAAAGATCCCTGAGTGACGGCGGAACGATACGAGCCTTCCGGTGTTGACCGAGCCAACACTGGAAATTCACCGGAAGGCTTGCCGACCGTGAGCCGCAAGGCGCTAGCCGCGGGTTCTGAACTTACTTAGAGCCCATAGACCGGTGCCCAACGGAAAGCCCTACCCCGGAATGACGCGAAGTCGAAGGATCACAAAGATCCCGATAGCGGCCAGTCCAGCAACAGTCCATCGCAGCCAGTCGTTCACCGGCGCGATGAAGCACGTTACAGCGACGGTGATGGCAACGACAAACAATGCGGCCCATCGTGTTCGTCGAGTAATCCCGCGATGAGTCCGCCAGTCCCGCAGGACGGGACCAAAAAGACGCGATTCCACCAGTGCACGCTCAAACCTGGGCGATGATCGCGAAAACAGCCACGCGGCAAGCAGCACGAACGGTGTGGCTGGCAAGCCTGGCAACAGGATCCCCAGGAATCCCAGCGCAAGACAAAACAGGCCCGCAGGAAATAGAAGCCATTTGACCGGATTCAGAGCCATCAGCGATCGCCGGCCTTTTGATGCATTCCCGTGAGCTGCGTCCAGCTGATGATCTCGATTCCCATGGCGTCAATCTCCGCCTTCACCGCTGGATCGGAAAAGATACGAGCATCATCACCGCGCAGAAAATGACTGCTGGTGATCGACTGCAGTTCGGCGTCGTCAGTGCCGCAATGGATGATCATCTGAGTCACTCCGGGTTTCAGATTCTTAAACGTTTCAAGGTACCGTCGCCGCCGGGCATCGTGATCTTTGCCATCGTAGTATTGAAACAGGTAGTCAATCGGCGGAAGCCCGGCAGATTCAAGCTGCGTGATATACCCTTCACGGCGAGCAACGAGATCGGGATAACCCGGGGCCAGTAGTGGATCAATGTGCCTCATGATCATCACTGGCAGCTTGTACTCAAGCCCCAGTCGAACATAGACATCCAGCATGTCGCCGGAAGCAACGACGGTGCCCATGTGAGTGTCCAGATGGCTGAGCCGAATTCCTGCGGCGAGTGCCTTGTCGATCTGAGCACGGAGTTCGATCTCCACTTCGGCCGGTCGAGCATGTCCCACGACATCCTCTTTGCGGCGGTGAAGATAGCCGTCCGCGTCGACAAGGGTCGGAACCTTGTCCTTACCCGCCACAGGCCCCCAGCGATAACCACCGAACTCGGAGTTGAGAGTCAGGTGAATTCCAAAGTCCTTCTCCGGATGCTTCTTTGCCCATTCGGCGAACTCCGGAAACCATGGACACGGCACCATGATGCTGCAGGAAGAAACAAACCCTTTCTCCATCGCATCGATCGTAGCACGATTCACCGAGTGGCTCATTCCCGCGTCATCGGAGTGAACGATCAGATATCGCTTCTGCGAAGTTGCCTCCTGTGCCTGAACTGCATTCGTGCCTCCGGCAAACGCTTCAAATAAGAGGGCCACGGAGGCAATTGTGAGAGCGAAGTGATTCATCTGCAGTTTCCGGGGAGTTGTGATGCACATGGCGGGAGAGTGGCAGTCCCTGCGAATTCCGTCAATCGGCATCCCTCCTGGACCTCGTGGAAGCGATCAGTTTACCGGAATCAGCTTCGGCACAATCCGCCGAACAGCATTCCACCACCATGAATTCCTCTCCTGAAATGCCAGGATCCCGTGAACATTCGCATTCGAGCACGACACGGAAGCCGCTAACGTGCGACCACGTCACGATTCACACCATAGCCGAACTGGATGAATATTCCTGGTCACGGAGACTTGTCGTATGTCGTGGTTTCGATTTGCTCTGATTGCAGCCTCGCTGATTCCGTCGATCGCGCATGGTCAGGGACTTCGCATCTCCACGGAAATCGTTGACATTTCTACGGGTGCCGACGGCAAGCCGGTGACTCAGGTCCTGAGCGGCAGCCTGACATTGTGCCATAACGGGCGAGTCTACGATTACGTCTCGAGCGTCGATGAGCTGGTGATTTACGATCCGATTGAAAAGTCGTTCACTCTGCTGCGACCCTCCCGCAAGATGGCAGCAATCGTCACGTTTGATGAGATCATTCAGCACCTGCAAAACCGTGATGTCAAGACAAAGCAGTATCTCGATGAACTTTCTGCGACCGGGTTAGCCAGCTCTGCGAAAGAAGCGGAGATGATTCGATTCCAGATGAATCCGCGATTCACGGAAACCTATGACCCTGTTGAAGGAAAACTCGTGCTGTCAGCGCACTCGTTCACTTACCGAGTTGACACTCGAAAGTGGGACGACGCTGAACAGGTCGATCGATATCTGACCTACCGCGACTGGATGGCTCGACTGAATTCCGTGCTCCATCCTGAAGGTCTGTTTCCTGAAACACGACTCGCCCTGCACGATGCACTGCGTCGCCAGAAGAACCGAATGCCGATTCGAGTGGAGCTGGATCGCCGTCCTGCCATCAGCAGCCGGCTTCGAGCGGACCACAGGCTCACAGTTGGCCTGATGAACTCAGATCACGATCAGATTGCACAGTGGGAAGATCTTCTGAAGGGCAAAGATGTCGCTCGCGTGCCACTGATTCGCTACCAGCAAAACGCCCTCGTGTCTCGCCGATAGTGCGAGGCGACGACTCAGTTAGCGGAAGGGCGCAAGCCCTCCGGTAAAACGCGAGAGTTGCTTGGTCAAAACCCGCGGCTAGCGCCTTGCGGCTCATGAGGGCAACAGTGTGCTACACTGGTTTGCGAGCCGTAATCAGCGAGAACGGGACATCGAGCACAAACTCCGTGACTGAAGTCATCGCGAACCCGATGCGTTCCAGTTCTCTTTTGTAGAACTCTGCATGTCGGTAGGATCGCAAAAACAGAGCAACGGGAAGCTGACTAAACGTCACAGAAAAGCGTCCCACATCGTACGCCATTCGCTCAAAGATCAGCACCGTTCCGCCGGGTGGTAATGCTGCGAAGACGCGTTCGAGCAAATCGGAGACAACGCCATCCGGCCAGTCGTGAAGCACTGACTTGAAGGTCACCAGATCGAAGCCTTCAGGAACAGGCTCAGCCGCCAGATCGAACACGCGAAACGTGACTCGATCGCTCATGCCGCAACTCTGAACGTGCTGCTGTCCAACGTGACAAACAACCGGAAGGTCCGCAACCTCCACGATCAAACCGGGACTTCGCTGACAGGTCTGGACCGCGAACTCTCCACTGTTGCCGCCGATATCCAGCATGCGATGGAACTGCCCAAAATCCAGCAGGTCACAGCACACTGGAGCTTCGTAACGAGTCAGCACGGTTGTCAGAGTCATCCATCGAGCTGCGTGTCGACAGTTTTCGGAGGTCACTTCCAGACAACGGCGATAATCGAAGTACTCAAACAGCCTGGACTTTGACATGAACGCGTCATTCGAGATCAGCCACGCATCGGTCTGAGTAAAAAAATCCGATGCCACAAGCTCCGCAAATCGAAGCCGAACATGTAGAAGCTCAAGAAAGGGCAGAACACCGCGAAACTCCTCGGTGAGTCGTATCCTTGCGCCTTCGCCACGATCACCCTCGATGACTCGCCCGAGCTTCAGGGTGTCGATCATCACTTTCCGCCCGCATTCGTCGAACGGCAGTCCCGCGAAGAGTGACTTTTCATCGACCGCGTTCGTTTGAGTCAATCGATCGATCAGTCCACAGTTGAGTGCGCTCAACAACAGGCGGGACACAAACGGGTCAGTGCCGAAACGGTCAACGGAAAGGTACTGCAGAGATTCAGGTCGGATCATGTTGATCTCCGATTAGCGATGCCGTGCATTCAGCAACGTTTCGGGTGGCACGTGCCGACGTGTGGTTCCGGAATCCACCGCGAATCACAATCGTTGAGCTTCCTGTCATTGGGGGATCCATTCATCAGCCTGCGGTTTACCCTGAGCGACTGATGAAACGTAACAGGAAATATCGCTGGCTCATACCCTTGCTGCGTGCCATGGCAATCAGGCAGGCGTCCGGCCATTTCAAATTGATCCACGGTAGAACGCTTCAACCCGCGAGAACAGGTGGCCGGGATCTGAAATCGGCTCGACAAATAACGCTGGATGTTGAATCATTCAAAGCCTCACCTCATCACTCTCCTGCTGATTTTTCCCGCCAAAGCGATGGACTGGAAACTCACCTTCATCACAACGTTCGTTGCCGTCGCATTGACGAGTCTGCTGGGGCTTTGGCGTGCGCTGACTTGTGCCGCAGGGTGGCGCGCGTGGATTTGTTACAGAGTCGCGATGTTTCACCGCCTCGTGTTTTCCCGGTGCACGCAGGAGAACACCTGCACGATTCCGGAAGATGGCCCCGCGATCATCGTTGCCAATCACTCAAGCCCGCTGGATCCCGTGCTGCTTTGGACGAAGCACTTCGCTCAGTTCAAGAAGCCGCGTCTGCGAGTCATCGGCTACATGATGGCGAAGGAGTATTACGTTCGAGCTGGGTTGATCGGCTGGGTTTGTCGAGCGATGGAGAGCATCCCGGTTGAGCGATCGGGCCGCGACATGGTTCCCATTCGCGAAGCACTGCGTCGGCTTGCGGATGGAAAACTGCTGGGACTGTTTCCGGAAGGTCGCATCAATCTCAAGACACCCGATGAGCAGCTTCTTCCCGGCGGTACAGGAATCGCGTGGCTCGCACTGAAATCCGGAGCCCCCGTGATTCCTGTGTTCATTCGAAAGGCACCCAGATCAAAATCAATGGTTCGAGCCTTCATCGTCCGGACCAGGACGTCTTTGTGCTATGGCCCGCCGATTGATCTGTCGCGATGGAAGAACGCCAAAGGCACGCATGACGAACTTGCTGAGATCACGGATTACATCATGACTCACATCGCGAACCTCGGTGGTCTTCGCATTAGTCCGGTCTACGTTCCCAAAAAGAACGAGCAGGCTCCGCCGCAAGCGTAGTTGATCTTCCCCCGACCGTAGTGGATCTTGCCAAAGATCCTCGAGCCTCTGCAGGCACTCAACAACGACCTGCTGCAATGAGTTGGCTCCGTGAAAGCACCGCCTCACAAAATCCGATGAGTCGGCACGGGCCTTCCTGGCCGGAAACTCTGCAGCGAAACAACCTTCTGAGTCGCCTCAAACGTTGAGCATACGGTTGCCAGCTCTTCTCGCACCATGGCTTCCAGAATCGCCGGATCAATCGCAACGCGTGCATTGACAACAACGTTGGCCGTGGTCGTTCTGGTCCCCGATGCAAGCGACAGTTCAGGTCCGGTTGTATTGCTGACCAGATTCGCAACGGCATAGCTGGCGTCACACAGTCCAATCACTTTCAAATGAGCCGCCTCGGCATTCGCATCGACCAGTCGGCTATGCAGACGTCGGATCAAGGCCATGAGGAATGCGTCCAGTTCGAAGGTTGCTGATGACTCAACAAGCACCTGGCTGTTCAGCCAGCCAAGTTCCGCTTCACCCTCGGCATAGATGTCATAGTCGACCTCCATCATCCGCTGACCAAACTGGCCGCGCAGTTCCAGTGTCTCCACCAGAGCACTGAAGCCGTCGCCGGTCTTCGCCGAACATCGCAGCACCGGGCGGCCTGGATACTCCGCTTCGATCAGCGACTGAAGCTCGTTCACATCAGCCGCCGACAGTTCATCGATGCGGTTAATCACCACAAAATCCGCTTCCTCAATCTGCTTGCGGAAGATGTAGTTGGCCTTCGGAGAAAATCCGCTGGTCGCTTCGCCTCTTAGAATCCTCAGGCCGTGACTGGGCTTCAGGATGACGCCATAGGGAGCAATGTCCAGCGGTACGCCGTAGACTTCAGTCAACGGTCGAATCACGGTGGCCACCAGGTCCGTGCAGCTGCCCACGGGTTCCGCCAGAATGATGTCCGGCAGTTGTCCTTCGCCAAGGTGTTCAACGGTCGATGTCAGCGCATCGAAGTTGCAGCAGAAGCAGGACCCCGCCACTTCCCCGACATCAAACCCCTGAGACCGCAGACTCTGAGTATCCACGAGATCGGTCGTCTGGTCATTGGTGACGATGCCGACCTTCTTTCCCTGCCCCATGTAGTGGCGTGCCAGGCGAGCAATCGTGGATGTTTTGCCGGCGCCCAGGAATCCGCCGACCATGATGTAAACCGGTTTCATTTTTCGCTTCTCTACTTCGTTCAGTCGATGTTCAATTGAATGGTCTGAGCTCTCAGTGATGTGACCGTGGCGACGCTTACTTGCGATCCGGCACTTCAAGCCGGCAGCATCCAAGGTCCAGAAAGCGAGTCTTCCCGCCCTTCGTGCACTGCAAATCGCCGTGCAGTCGATAGTACATGAACCGCCCCTCTCGCCGGACTTCGACCAGATTGGCGTACTTCATGATCTTCAGGTGATGTGAAACATTGACGACTTCCGCTTCCAGAAGCTCCGCAATGTCACCGACGGTCAGTTCGCCATAACGAAGCGCGTTGACGATCCTCAGGCGATGCGGATCGCTCAGCGCCTTCAGACGTTCGGCACAAAAATCGACATCAAACACATCCGGGGTCACGACTCGCCGCTCCAGAAAATCGCCGGCAACCCGACGGGACTGCCGTCAAGCTCACGGACACTCTAACGAACATTAGAATATCAAAGTGAGGAGTTTGCAACCGAACGGATCTCTCCCCCCGCTACTTGAACTTACCTGATAGACCGAACGTGGATGACCTGCCTCGGCTCAGAGCGAATCAAGAATCGAAGCCTGCAGTGAGCTCATTTTCCAGTGTCCAACGCTTGCAGCGGTGCCAGTAAGGGCCCGTGGGCAACGTTGCGATTGTGAAGGATTCTTCGTCGTGTTTTCGGCAGCTTCGGCAATGTTTCATTTCTCCTGGCAAGGGAGACGGTGGCTGCAGGCGCGGAAACGGGGCTTTCCCTTTTTTGTTTCGGTGATGAATCCGTCACAGCGGCCCCCCGGGTCAAACCACTCCAGACTCCACAACTGGGGGATTTCAACAAGTTTTGAAAAACGTTGGCGGGTGCTCGTCGGCCAGGTCGCTTCTCAGTGTAACGGGCAAAAGGACTGCACTTTCCGGCCCGCAGGAACGCAACAACGGCCCAGCAGGGACCACGAGTTGCCTCGACTTAGCGAACTGTTAGAACCCGAGTGAATACCATGAAAAAACGCCCCAACCGACGATCCAGTTTCTCTAAAGCATCGACAACGATCTCTTCCGTCTGTGAAATGGTCGAGGCACGAGTTGTTCTTTCTGGTTCCAACCAGCTGGCCGCAGTCCTTACGGGTGCGACGACTGGATTCGGCGAAGTGGAATACCGAGACAACAGCGGCGATCGGAACTTTGAACTTCGAGTTTACAACGCGGTTCCAGGGACCTACGACGTGACCGTTGGCGGACAGGTGGTGGCACAGCTCAATGTGAATGCTAACCGTGTAGGTAAGCTCGAGATGCGTGATGGATCCGGCGGAGGAAACTCTGGCCGGATTTCATTTCCTCAGAACTGGCCATCGGTTTCTGCAGGCACGCAGATTCAGGTTGGCACCGTCTACTCCGGCAGCCTTCAGCCGAAAGGTGAAGACAGCCGAATCGCCGACAACGTCACAGCTCGACTCACCGGCGCAAATGGTGAAGTGCTCGAATCTGAATATGAAGCAGAGCAGGAAGACGGAAACGTGACGGTGCGTCGCTTTGATCTGCACCTTCGAAACCTTGCTCCGTCTCAGCAGTTTGTCCTTCAGATCAACGGCCAGACTATCGGCACTGTGACAACCAACGCACTGGGAAGTGCGAATGTGCAGTATTCAGATCGAAGCCGGCCGGGCTATTCACCATTCCCTGCGGGTTTCCCGGTGATTACAGATGGCAGCCAGATTGCAGTCGGCACCGTCCTGTCTGGTTCGTATTCAGGGACCCCAGTGACGCAGGTTCCGATTACCGATGGAGGAGACCATTTGCATCTCAGTCTGTTTGGGACCGGCGCGATGCAGGGGCAGGCTGTCTATGAAGCAGTGCCTGGGGTCGGCGGAGTCGTTCGTCGTCAGTTCAAAGTCGAGGTCTGGAACGGAACACCGGGAGCAAGCGTTCCTGTTACCGTTGGCGGACAGCAGGTGGGAACGATTCTGGTCAACAGTAAAGGCTACGGCAAACTGGCTTTCGAAGACGGAAGCGTGGAGAAGCCTTTCCCGGCCAACTGGCCTGGTGCCAGCGTCGACACGATCGTCACCGTTGGGAACACGCTGACAGGAGCGTTCACCGGAGTTGGCCAGACACTTTCGCCGCTCGAAGACAATGCTCGCGAGGCGTATGAACTGGATCAGACGCTGGGGCTCCAGGGCCTGACCAGTCTCTACGAAAACTGGGGCGGTCGCGGCGAGAAGTGGCTGAAGGGAAAAGGAAACTCCTGGTACTTCATCACTCCTGATGGTTCGTTCTATCGCTGGGACGGAAAGCCCGGAGCGAATGGTCAGCGAATCGCCGTGCTGGATGATTCACTTCATGCACGTCCGGAACTTCTTCACGAAGCAGAAGCGCCGGAGGTCGTTGGTCCCGACGATCGGCTGGTGCGAGCGGAAGCTGCAAAGCTGGACCGTGAACTGAATCTCACGTCAGCAGCGGCAAGCACAACGAACTGGGGCGGCCTCGCGGAGAAGTGGTTCAAGGGCAATGGCCAGAAGTGGTACTTCATGACCCCGGACGGCACGCTGACTCGATGGGACGGCTCAGCAAAGGCGAAGGGAACGGTCGTGGGACATCTTGATGATCGCTTCCATGAGCGTCCGGAGCTGCTGACCGAAGCAGAGACTCATCTGACCGAAACAGAAAAGGCGTTCGCTGCCGACCGCGGCCTGGGACTCACCACCGTTCGCAATGATCTCACGAACTGGGGTGGCGAAAACGAGAAGTGGGTGAAGTCCGCATCGCAGTGGTACATCATTAAGCAGGACGGTGGACTCTTCCGCTGGGACGGCCGTCGAGGTGCCGGCGGGACTCGCGTCACCACCGTGGCAAAGAAGTACTACGACGATACGTCACTCCTTGTCAACGCGGCCACCGCGGGTACGGCAGAAGTCGAAGCCGCACTGGATGACGTGTTTGTGGATCTGCCTGACTACCTGTAATGGTGTATTGAATTTGCAGAGTTGTTGGGCGCCGTTCACAAGAGAACGCAGGAAATCACGATTTCTTTTATGGACAGGTTTGACGCAGTCATTCAAGCTTCGTTTCTGTTGGGCCATGAATCGTTTACTGTTTTTTGGTTTCCTCTATGGCCGGTCACTGGAAGTCGTCAATCTCTGAGTTTTGCTCCTTTGCGAAAGAGAGCCTGCAATCTCTCTACAGGAATGCCGGACACCGGCGTCGTGCGTCGGCCCCCGGCAATCCGGTTGCGCTGAATGCTGATTCGCTGGAGTCTCGCGAACTGTTGACAGCGATCTCATGGGATCGGCCGGATCATCTGACATTCAGCATCGTCCCCGACGGGACACTCATTGCAGGACAGCCAAGTTCGTTTCAATCGAGCTTTGCGAGTCTCGGTAATGCGTCACAGCTTCGGCGCTGGCTTCTTGAATCGTTCCAGTCGTGGACGGAACACGCTGGGGTCAACGTTGGGTACGTCAACGACCGCGGTCTGTCGATGGGAGCTCCGGGGGAAACTCAGGGGGATCTTCGGTTCGGAGACATCCGCATTGGCGCGGCCAGCATGTCGTCTGACGTCCTTGCAGTCTCTGTTCCCCACACGGGCGGGGCGACGGGAACATGGACCGGCGACATCATTTTCAACAGCAATTTCAGGCCGGTGAGTGGTGAGCAGTTCAAGGCGGTGGCCGTCCATGAAATTGGACATGTGCTGGGCCTTGATCACAGCACAGATCCACTGTCGCCCATGTATCCTCAAAATTCATCGTCGACGCTTGCGACTCCAACCCCCGCCGACATCCTCAACTTGAAGGCTCTGCATGGAGATCGAGTTGATCGCAATGAAGTCAAAGGCCCCAACAACTCCCTCAATGATGCCACAAAAATGAGGGACGGCAGCTATTCCGGAACATTCCCGCTCCTCAACTACGGCGATATCACCACCGCCACTGATGTTGATTACTGGGTCCTGGACAAAGTTGCTGACTACACGGGACCCGTCACGATTCGACTGCGTACGGCGTGGCTGAGCGAGCTGCAGGCAACGCTGACGGTTCTTGATCAGAACGGGGCAGTGATTGGCTCCAGTCGGGGAATGTGGCCAGGCAATGATGTCTCGGTGACGATCCCGTCGATCTCCC
>JAEUII010000342.1 GCA_016795145.1 Planctomycetaceae bacterium | reverse complement strand
CAGAACTCGGTCCATTCTCTCTGCCGGCGTTCCGGCCGACTGACTCTGGCGCGGCTCCTGCCTGATTCGCTTCCAGCCACCGCTTCGGGAGAAGCGGCTTCCGGTGCTGCGGGTTCAGACGCGGTGACTTCAGATGCTGCGAGTTCGTTGGACATGCTGTCGGATGTTGGGTTGCACATTCCGACCCTTATAGCGCCCCACCGACTGGTCCGCCAGGTCACTTCGCCATAAATTCACAGGCTCTCCGCGAACCAGGCGTTCTCTTCATCATCCAACTGCCAAATCACACACAGCAAAGCTTACAGCTTTCACCACGAATCGTTGCGTTCTGTTCGGCGGAGCGAACAACGACTCTCCGCCAAACCAAGAACCAAGAACTCACTCCCCCCTCTTCACCACCTCATCCGGTAACAGATGTCCCATCTTCGTCTTCTTCGCCGCCATGTAGTCGGCTCGGCATTCGTGATGAGGAGCCACGATGGGAACCTGTTCCACGACGGTCAGTCCCACGCCCGTGTAAACGAAGGCATCCGTCTTCTTGGGATTGTTGGTCAGCAGTCGAACGCGGCTGAGTCCCAGATCTTTCAGAATCTGCAGCCCCACCATGTAATCTCGCATGTCGGCTTTGAATCCCAGCCGATGATTGGCCTCAACCGTATCCAGTCCTTCGTCCTGAAGTTTGTACGCCTTCAGCTTGGCCAGCAGTCCGATGCCGCGTCCTTCCTGAGGAAGATAGACGACGGCTCCGGTTCCTTCGGCCTGAATCATCGACATGGCCATGCGCAGCTGGTCCCCGCAATCGCACCGCAGGGAATCGAGCACATCGCCGGTGAAGCAGCTTGAATGCATTCGGACCAGTGGAGCATCCGCCTTGCTCAGGTCGCCCCACACCAATGCCAGCGGCTCCTGATTTTCATGAGCCACCTGGTAACCAATCACCGTTGGCGTTCCAAACTCGGCCGTTGGAATTGGGACCGAGACAACTCGAGCCACCAGGTGTTCGCGAATACGGCGGTACCGGATCAGCTCCTCAATTGAGATCATCGGAATCTGGTACTGCACGGAGATCTCATGCAGCTCACTCAGATCCGCCATCCCATGACTTCGCTGGCTGCAAATTTCAATCAGAGCACCGATGGGCCGTCGACCAGCCAGTCGAAGCAGGTCGATCGTGGCTTCCGTATGGCCCGCGCGACGGAGGACACCGCCTTCCATCGCAAGCAGCGGGTTCACATGGCCGGGCTGCAAAAACTCTTCCGCCTGAGCCGCCGGATTCGCGAGTGCTCGAATCGTGCGCGATCGATTCTCTGCACTCACACCCGTACCGGCCGACACATGATCGACCGCGCGAAGGAACGCAGTCTTGTTCGGAGCCGTATTGCTGGACTCTTCGACCACCGGCCTCAGCTTCAGACGCGACGTATCTTCGGCAGACATTGGAACACACAGGGTTCCTCGTCCAATTCGCAGCATGAAGTCGACCTGTTCCGGCGTAATGCACTCCGCCGCACACACGAAGTCACCTTCGTTCTCACGGTCTTCGTCATCGACAACGATAACAATCCGCCCCGCCTGAATCGCCGCAATGGCCTGTTCAATGGTCTGTAGTGGCACAGCCGAATACTCACTTTACTTTTCTGAACGACGAACCCCGTCCCGCTGATCGAGCGTGACGCTCTGACGTTCGTTCTCTGTTTCCGCTGACAGCATCGTATGAGCAAATCGCG
This sequence comes from Planctomycetaceae bacterium, assembly GCA_016795145.1. GTDB lineage: Bacteria > Planctomycetota > Planctomycetia > Planctomycetales > Planctomycetaceae > SXXK01. The sequence continues at coordinate 5,774 of JAEUII010000342.1, read as the reverse complement.
AGGAGACAAACCGGCGACTGCCCGGAACAGTCAACTTCCCGACGAATGCGACTCGCTCGCCCAGTGTAAAACGGCTGTCCTCAGCCGTTCACCATCATCCACGAACGACCGCACCCATCGGGTAGCACGCTGAAAGGGCGTGTGCCACAAGCGCCGAAAGCCTCAGTGTGCACGTGGCAAAACGCCCTTTTTCAGACGCAGTTGTTGTCTCACGCGAAGGCGCCAAGGCGCGAAGTGAGTATTGATCTGACAAAAATGTTGGACGTCAATCAGGGAGCAGCTGGGAGTCAGCTCACATGTTCTTCTCTTTCTTTCTGCCCACCCTTATTTTTGCCAGCATACAACGTACTCTTGCATGTCTGATGAATGCGCAGGCGGGATATGGTGAAGAGTACCGGGAAGCTGACGCATCCCGCTCGCCGGGTGGAATGCTCCGCTTCGGTCTTGCACCACTCAGCTACTTGCCGGGCTGCGTAATCCACGCTTCCTCAAAGGCCGCGTGTTTCATCGATTTGCCGCCGTCGACGAAGTAGCTGTAGACGGCATGGATCTTTCCGTCGCTGGTCTGCATGATGCAGGGGTAGTGGTAGGATCCTTTTGGGTGATCTTCCAGATGGCGAGTCGCAGACCAGCTTTGACCTTCGTCCATCGAGATGCTCACGGCAAGACGGTTGCGGCCTTCGGTTGTGTCATTGTAGATCAGGACCCAGTGTCCGTTTTTCAGGCGGACTCCGTCGAGGCCTGAACCGGGGTTCGGCAGTGTGCTAGAAGTGACTGGTCCCCATGTCACACCATCGTCCGCTGACTCACTGACTCGCACATGCTGAGTGAATCCGTTCTCTCGCATGTAGGCCACCAGAGTTCCATCGTCACGACGCAGCACGGCAGGCTGAATCGCTCCGAAGCCAAGCATCGGCTTTCCGGCAAACCACGACTTTCCTCCGTCATCGCTGATGGCCATGATGGAGATGGAGAACGTGTCCGTGTACAGCGGAAGCAAAATGCGGCCGCTGGGAAGAACGGTCGGCTTGCATCGTGGCTGCCAGCCCAGTCGCTGATACAACTTGTCTTTCAGCTTCACTTTGGCAGATTCAATCTCCGCCATCTCCTTTTCAGGCAGCTTTGGCAACACCTTCAGAAGCTGTTCAAGTGCCGCAATCGCTTCTGCTGAAAAGTCATCCGGCTTGAGCAGAATCGTTTCATCGCTGGTCCACTTCGGGCAGTCCGTGCCTTCTGGCTTCTCCGCAATTCGAACGTGAGTCAGACACGATTCCCAGCTGTTCGCGATGATCACGGGCCAGAACAAAAACAGTCGACCGTCTTTGTCAGTCATCATCGCGGTGTTGCAGTCGGGGAAGCCCGGAGTATCCGCCATGACGAACTCTTTGCTCCACGCCGTTGCGCCTTTTGGCAGACGAGAGCCCAGCACCATCACGTCGTCCGCCGTGCGTTCCCCGCTTCCGCGATACCATGAGACTATCAGGTCGCCATTGGCCAGTTCCGCAATCCCAGGTGCATGGTTGTGCTGCGCATTCAGAGGAAAGATCAATTCGGACTGAACGACCGGCTCATCCTGCGGAGCCGCGACGATCTTCGACGCGGACACCAGCATAGCACTGAACAGAACCAACCTGCAGAACGACAAGCGGAACATGATGATGTCCTGAACGAGAGTGATCGCTGAAAACAGGTGCGGGGTTCCCGCCTCCGCGGAATCTTGTAGTGGATCTCGCCAGAGATCCTATGCCAAGCGTTGGTAACAGGAACTCTAGCGAGTTCCACTACAACTCGGGCCGCCTGAAATTCGTTGCCGAAAATCCTTCACCGCGTAGGCTGCGAGAGAATAACTCGCGAAGTGGTTACTTCGGCAGACCGTAGAACTTGCGAGCATTCTCGGCGAACAGCTGTCGCTGCTCCGCTTCTGGCCGTGATGCAATAATCGTCTTCAAAGTTGCGACCCAGTCCTTGTAGCTGGCACCCAGCAAACAGACTGGCCAGTCACCGCCAAAGATGACTCGATCTTTTCCAAAACTGTCCAGGCAGTGATTGATGAGCGGCGCGAGAGCATCGACATACGGAATGCCCTTTGGAGTACTCGCGATGACACCGGAGATCTTGCAGATCACGTTATCACAGGCGGCCAGTGCGGCGATATCAGCCTGCCAGTCAGCGGCCGTGTGAGACGGTTTCTTCGATCGCTTCTCTTCGGGAAGGAAGGCATCGGGCGAGCCGTTCCCGCAGTGATCCAGGATGAAGCGAGTTCCCGGGCATTGCTTCACCAGCTTCGCCGCATCTTTCAGTTCTTCCGGACGCATGCACAGATCAAAGCTGAGATTCAGTTCGCCAAGCAACTGAATCGACTTCACGAAAGCGGCGTCCAGGCACGTTCCCGCAGGAGTTTCCGGGGAATGCAGGACGCGACGGATGCCTTTGATCTCCGGGTTCTTCGCGAACCGTCGAGCATACGCTTCGAATCCTTCGGAACCCGGCCGACCGGAAATCACCGCGGCCACTGTTGGAGCCTTCTTTGAACGGCAGATCTCCAGAAGCAACTCCGCTTCCTTCACCTGATCTTCCGGCCGCACATCGACTTCCATATAGACGGCCTGGACAACATTCAGTCCTTCGGTTGCCTTGCGATACTCATCCAGTCCATAAGTCTTGCTCAGAACTTCAGGAGCCCCCGTCAGCCAGGGCAGCTTCACCTTGTTCAGGTCCCAGAGATGCTGATGAGTATCAATGATTGGCATGTCAGCAATTGCAGAACCAGCCAGAGCCGATCCGCCAACGGCCAGAGCTGTGGCACCAGCCATGGTCTGAAGGAAACCTCGTCGGGAAGAAGGTGTTCGGGAATCGAGTGGGTTCATCACGACGAAGTTTCTCCTTGAATCAGAATGGTGGGATGTCTGCCACTGGTGAAACCACTGCAAACTTGTATCAGGCAAGCAGGCAACTGGAATCACAACAAGGCAACAAGGCCGGAATCTGAGTGGAGCAGGGGACTACTTATTGCCCTCCTGCTTGATCCCGATGTTAAACGTGCCTGCTCGACGAATGGTGGTCTTGCCATCGCCGCCGGGCACGCTGAACTGCAGATTCATACCTTTAAACATCCGATTCTGCGACTCAAGGAACTGTGCTACTGCAAATCGAGCCAGACCGGCGCCGACTTTTGCGTCCACGATCAGTTCCTGCTCGGCCGACCGAACCTTCAATTCCAGCTCAGAATCTTCAGGCTTGAATGCCTTGGCCGCGTAGCTGGTGAACGTGTCGTCTTCTTTCTGCTCAATATTCTGCCCGTTAAAGTTGATGGACATTTTTGGAGACGTTGTCGCCTTCAGCCAGCGTTCCATGGTTTCAATCCACTGAGCAGGAACCTTGCTGAGTTCATCTTCTGTTTCGCCCAGCCACTGATTCAGCTGAAAGCGAACGAGCAACGGAACCGCCTGGCCGCTGCGATCCAGATTTTCCTGGCTGCCAGCGACCAGTTCTCCCAGCATCTGTGCACCGCGGTCATCGCCGACTGTAAACCAAAGCCATGAACCCGTGGCAGCAAGATGCAACTGGACAGGAATTTCTGCTTTCGTCAGCGGGATCGCTGTCTTGTTCGTTCGGAGAGCCAGCGTCTTGTAATCACCCGCCTTGCCAGGGGTCACAGTCAGGTGTTCTCGCAACCCGGTGACAGCGACGACCGATTCCAGGACCGAAAGAAACTGTTCGGCTGATTCCAGTCGCACAGCTCCACACGGAATCAATCCGTCCTTCACGTTTCCTCGCAGACAGATCGTCGTATCCAGAACGCCTGCCGTGATGGAATCCTGCATCGGTTTAATCAGGTCATCAATCAGAACCTCTGACGCTGGCGTTTCACTGGATGCTTCCTTGAGGCGCAGGCTGAGCGAATTCAAGAAGGCAGACCCGAACGGACGAACAAATTCCGGAATGACCATCGTGCTGGAAAGTACCAGCGGAGAAGATTCGTCCTGAAGCGATGCCAGCTGAGTTCCCTGGCGGCTGATGACTCCCAGAACAGACGCGAGTGTGCTGTTTTCACGAGCCGTCACTTTCAGGCGGCTCAAAATGGGCTGGCCACTTTCCTTCGACAGATTCAGCGAAAACTGGGCTCGATCCACGTCAAACAGGACTCGCTTCAACAGTTCCAGACGGCCTTCGGCGATGATTCGACGCAGGGAATATTCGCCCGCCGCTTCGTCATCAAACCTCTGAAGAAACACAGACGCCTGTGCCTCAAGGGCCGACCAGAATGTCTGCTTCATCGCAGCAGGAATCTGAGTCAGATCGAATTCAGCATAGATGTCGTTTCCAGCATCTTCTTCATTCAGCTTCAGACTGTCCTGACCAGGCAGATCAATTGTGAAGACCGCTTTGGACCGTGATGAATACATGACGCCATCAACATATCGATAATACGTTGACGAGGACTTTGGCGGGGCAGGGGGAGCAGCTCCCTTTCCATCGCCGCCGCCAGAAGAAATGTTAGATGTCACAACGATGGAAATCGTCTTGCGTTCTCCCTTTGCGTCACCGTCGCCACCGGCTGGAGGTCCCTTGGGGGCATCAGCCATCAGTTTCTGAAAGTCCAGCTTAACCTCATAACGATCTTCGCTGCCGATCAGTTCCGCCGCAGGCCCCATGACTTCCTTTTGTTGAGTCACGATGTCTGTGAATGCCTTCTGGTCACCGACCAGTTCAAACGAGATGGGATTATTCAGGCTGACTTCCGGCGTGAGTTGCAGGAAGAACAGAGTTCCCTTCGCCTGGACCTCCGTTCCATCAGCCGGCTTCGTCTGAACTCGGCTGGGCCCCATGCTGAGAGGATTGCCCATCATGACCATCACTGGCGACTGCGGAATCTCAAGCTGCTCACGAACGGAGTTCATGTACTTGAAGCTGTCTTCCATCCGAACATTTGTGTGCCAGACTCGCCCAAACACACGTCCCGTCGCACCATCATCCGTGGCGGCAGCGTCCTGAGCATGGAGCGGTGTCGAGAGTCCTGACAGCAGAAAGAGCAGAGGAAGGAGCGTTCGCTTCATTTGTTCACCAGCGAAAAGAGAAGGATTACCAAACAGCAACTCTGTAACTGGCCTTCTGCAACCCGTCGAATGACAACGCCGCAGAATGACCACCGAAGCAGGCAGGACCCGGAGGCTATAGGGTCAAGGACCGTTCAGCCTCATGAAAGGCAGCCCAGGGGTGGCAAAGGCTGCCGACGATTTGGCGCCTGTTGCCGCTCGAAACCGATCGACGGTGGCTTTCCAGGAAAAATCATCAAAGTTTACCAGAAAAGCCGTCCAAACAGCCCTTTCACAGGATCCTGAGCGCGCCCGATTCTAACGAATCTGCCGAATGCACTGATTCTCCTGGACCAGCTGTGCCGATCATAACGGTTGTCGCGTGTCTGGAGAACAGAAGGAGATCACCGTCTCCGTTTCGGTCTCCGACCCGGCCTTTAAGCCAGCTTCGGGTACTGTGGTCCATGGAGAGGAACCACGGGGCCAGGGCGGTTTGATGCAAACCATTGATCACTGGATTTACCTGACGAGCCTCGGCACTGCGAATTGCATGTCTGTTTCCGGGGGCGATTGAGACAACTCAGGTTGTCAACGACCGATTCGCCTGCCGAGTTCTCGTCCGGATACACGGGGAAGGATTGACGGTTGCAGAAAGGATCAGCACTGATCCCTGACACCGGTTCAAGACTTGTTATTCAGAGGGAGCTGAAGATGTTGAAGAAGCTTGTAATGTTCGCG
>JAEUII010000327.1 GCA_016795145.1 Planctomycetaceae bacterium | reverse complement strand
TGCGTCAAAGCCATTGAGATTGGCCATGGATCAGTTCTCCACATTCGTTTGAGCTGGGTTGGTAAAGGCCGCCATGAAGGCCGGCCACGACAGAGGAAGTTGTTCAGGCAGTGAGAAGCGGTTCTTGGCCACACAGGACGGACCGCCAATGGTGCGGAGCACGCGTTCGCCACCGTCCTTGCCGATGCCAAAGGCGACGCCGCGTTTGCGATTGAATCCGGCGTCTTCGGTTTGCACACGGATTTTGCGAGTCGCAAACATGACGGCGTCGGCCCATTCACACACGAGGCTGCACGCATGCTTGTGCAGTCGTGGTGAATAACGGTCGTAGGCAGTGGCTTCGGGGTCTTCGAACTTCTCGATGCGGGCATGGGCGATGCACAGCACGACCATGCCGAGTTCCACTCGCAAACGATTCAGCAGGCCCAGCAGATGACGCCAGTGCGACAGAGCATGCGTGTAGCCTTTGGCATAACCGCCATCGACCTTTTCAATGCTGGTGACGTTGTACTGGCGGCAGAGATCGTCCCAGATCAGTCGCTCCAGCCAGTCGAGCGAATCGATGACCACGGTCTGGTACTCATGCGGCTCGGTAAGCAGCGTGTTGAGATAACCGACGACGTCATCGAACGATGTAGCGAGCGGAAACTTGTCGCAGTCAATCTCAGCAAGACCGTCTTCCGTTTGAATGAAGACCGGGGCTGGGCACTGCGAGCCAAAGGTGGATTTACCAATGCCTTCGGTGCCGTAGAGCACGAGACGCGGAGGCAGCGGCTGTTTGCCGCGTTGAATGGATTTGAGCAGTGTCATACACAGAGTTCCTCGGGTTGGTGATGAGAAGGATGTTCCGTTCGTTCAATGGAAAACGAGTCTTCGCCGAACTCGTGCCGCAGGAAGCCCACGAACAGGCGGTTGATGTCCCGGCCCACGCGTGTCCGAGCGTCGATGACGCACACGCGTCGTTCGTGATCAAGGTGGTGCGATGCATCAAGGCGCACCTGCGATTCGCCATGCAGGCTTTCAGTGGCCAGAAAGGCCAGCATCAGAGATGCCTCAACCTCGTCCAGTGGCACTTCAGATCGGAACTCATAGCGATAGAGTTCCCAGGTCATGTTTGTCTCCTCGTGTGAATCGGGTCGGTTGTCTATCTGGAGAGCTACCCGGTTTCGCGGCGAGGTGACGAGAATTGCTCAGAGGTGGTCTTCCATGTGTGACTGGCTGAATCGCACCTGCAATCGACGCACGGCATCATTGAGCGTTGTGCGTGGAAGGCCGAATTCCCTGGCGGATTCAGCGATGGATTTCGACTTCAGTTTCTCAGCCAGTTGCTGCTGGTCGTTGGGCAGAGAATTGATGACCGATTCGAGGTCAACATGCAGTTCGTCGCACTCTTTCTGCGTTCGTGGATGACGCCCGCGGCGGCGGTTGTATTCTCGATCACCAATCGTGTTGCCGAGCTGCGTTGGCGATTCTCCAGTCACTTCCACCAGAATCTCCAGCGACTGTTGATCGCCGCGATCACGTTTGGCTGCGTTCGTGTCACGCAGAATGGTGGCCACGGCACGTTCAACGATGGCCGTCACGAAGCTCTTCTGATGGGCGATCTTCGGATCAAAGGACTGCAGTCCCTGAATCAGCCGGAGCATCAGATCCTGTTCCAGGTCTTCGATGTCCTGCGGTTTGAACCCACCACGACCGACGAGTTGCCGGGCTTTGCGTTTGACAATGCCGAACTCGAAATCCCCGAGCACCAATCCCGCTGCCGCATTGCGACAGCCGCATACACACTGACGACCCTTCATCCGTAATTCCGGGCCCGCAGCAATGCGTCGGAAGCGACAAAAGTCGGCGGACCGTGCTGTGGGACACTCCACAGATTCACACAGGGACGACACACTGCTTCCGAGGCGGAAACTCCAGGGCCTCAGGCGGCGGCTGTGGTGTCGCGGTTGTCGCAAAGTGCGCAGCGAAACAGGATCATGTCATGTCTGCGTAAATCCTTTGCGGGACGCAAGTTGCATTATTTTTCTTTTTTTGTCGGTGTGTCGCGTCGTAGCGACGATCGCGAACGAACGACGGAGTCGCTGTCTTCTTTTCGCATCACGTTCCTTATGCCGCCATTTCTCTTCACTGCTCGTTCGACAGCCCATCTGTTCGTTTTCACACCTTCCGCTGCAAGACCAACGACAGCCTTTGCATAGGAACCGTACTGTTTATATGCAGCCACAAGTGCGTCATCTGAAACGAGCGATTGGACCTCTTGTTTCACGGCCCTACGAATTGTTTTTCGCTGTTGTTTGGCGTTGTTTGCTTCGACCGCACCCAAATCGTCGTCCGCTGCCCGGACTAGGCCGATAACCTGCAGCTCGTCGATCTTGAGTATTGCGTCAACAAGCGTGGCGACTTCTCGGAGCTGGATCAGAGGCGGAACCCGTCCCTGCCAGAAGTCCGTATCCGGGATTTCGGAACCCACGAAGACGATTGGGCTATGGGCAGCCGTGATTGCTCGGCGGAACTTGATGGCGTCGTGACGACGAAGCCCGCGGGCAAACAGCACGTCTCGCAGCACTCCCTGGTAATTCCATCGCCCGCACCGCCAGACTCGATCAGCATCCAGGCGTTTTGGCTTGCCGCCCAGCTGTATCCACGACGCCAAGGCGCTGACGATCGCGTCAATGCTGACAGCCAATTGCTGCATGTCTCGTGCCTTTACCTCGGCCCGCAAGTTCTGCGGGCAGGGAATGAATAGTCGCGATGTGCTGTCGGGTTGCTGCCTCACATACGGCTTGGCGATGTGAATCTGACCACATTCCGGGCACCGAATGCGAGTCGTGGTGTCCTGCGGGACGAGCAGACCGGCAGCGACCAGTTGTTCGTGAACACCTGCGGGCCAGCGGACAATGGCGGCCCGGGCAAATACGGGTTTGACTGATTCCACGGCTGGCCAGAGAAATTGAAGTGGGTCAATCATTGATCACCCCCCAACGGCGCAGGCAGTTGCCACCGATCGCCTGCAACTCTTCGTCGTCTTCGGCCTTCAGATTGCATGACCGTGGTGAAATCCGAAACGTGAGCGTCTTGCCACGTTTATTTCCGTCACCCATGAACTGGATGCGAATCTGGATGTGATCGACTCCAACCTGATCGCGACTGAGGTCCCGGCTTTCGAGCAGGCTGTCGATGAGTGCCAGCGAATCGGACCATGACAACCCTTTGCGGAATCGAGGTTGCAGGCCCTCCAGACCGTCCGCGTCCACCAGTGGCACGAGCAAAACTTGCGGAACGGTCACCGACTCGATGCAGTCCGTCAGTTCGGTCTGGAATGTGAAGTCGGGCTGGAGCAGGTGATCGAGACGGTATTCCGGCTTGTCCGGATCAGTCTCAGTGACCTCTTGCTGGCACATCGCCTTGTAGAAAATCTTCCGGAGTTTCTGCTGAGCTGTGTTTCCGCCGGTTGCGATCATCTCGACGGCTCCGGTCGCCGGCTCATACACGAAGAGGTTTGTAAACGCCGTGGGAAAATCCACGGGCGCGAGTTCCCCTTCGTCGTTAAACACCATGAAATTGTCCGGCCAGTCCGGCAGGTAGGCGAAGAAGTATTCGTCACCATTAAGTCGCGTGTAGTGATGCACCTCGCAATGCTCTCCGCGCAGCTCGTTCTGCGAATAATGCTTTCGCAGTTCAGCCTTCAAGTCGCCGATCCGCTGGTCACTGGCCTCGAATCCGTTACAGGAAACCGGGCTCCATCGATTGAAGTACCTCGTGACGGAAAGGGCGTCGGCGCGGGCGAACACTGCTGCCTCTTCGAAGGCGTCGCGGGCATTCAGATAAACCCACAACACTTTGTCGGCTCTGTTTTTCAGTGCCCCCCAAGTTGGAACCAACTCTGGGTATCGCTGAGACAACTCTTCTTGAATTACCTTCAGCCCGCGATTGTCGGCCAGTTTGGCGATGCTCTGAAGCAGCAACTGGATCTGGCGTCGCTGGCACGGAGACAACGATCTAATTCCGATGATGATCGGATTCACCTCCGTCTTCTTCAGAGTGGACCAGGAAACATCATCCAGTTCTCCGCGTTCCGCGAACAGTTGCTGCAGCAAACCGTTGTCGTGTTGCTTGAGCTGCTTTTTCAGATCGAACACCATGAAGTTATCCTAATAAGCTGGTGTCCGCGTTCGCTGAACGGTAAACACCAAATGCAAAAAAAATGCCGTTCACGTGAACAGCGTTGAGTCCTTCTTGGGCCGGAGCAATTTCAGGTCCAGCAGCCGATAACGCATCGCCTGAGTCGAAACCGCGAACTTCTCAGCGAATGGCCGGATCGCACGCTCGTAAAGGACTGCAGTGATGCCGTCGTCGCTCAACGTCAGTCCGCCGCGACGGGCGATCTCGGAAATCAAGATCTCCTGCTGCTGGGCGCGGAGGTCAGTCAGGTAGATCGGATCCATGCTGCCGCGCCAGCTGTGCCACTCCCGTTTAACCATCTCCTTGGGCATGAGCAAGCAGGACGCAAACATGTTGGCCTGAACTTCGATCGGCTCGGAATCGCTCGACCGGCAAATGTACTCGGGGCGCTGGGCGGCATCTGGCAACAGCGTCGGTTGGTTTGCCTTCCGGAGAAAGAGTTGGCGGTGTAGTCGCCAGTGGCCCGCCTCGTGGGCCAGCGTGAAGTGGTAACGCCCCAGCATGGCGGGGTTCTCGGTCGGGTCGAGCCGGACGTCGATGCCAATGCGGTGCTCGTTGACCCAGAGTGCGCCGTGAATATCGTCGACGCCGAACTCGGCCTGCATGTCGATGAATTCCAAACTGAGTTCCAGATACAACTCAACGATCTCATCGACTGGCACCGGGGGGGTTGTGACCATGCCGTGCTTGTGACCGTATTCGGCAAGTAGTTGCGCAGCTTCATCCTCGAATTCCTGCGGCTGCATGAATCTGAGCTTATTCGCCGATCGAAAGTCGCGTCGAGCCATTGTGTTAGTCATCCTCTCCTTTCATACGCTCTGCACGTTCGCGAAGTTCTCGCAATTGATCGGGGGTCAGGCCACGAATGGCCCGGAGCAGATCGGGGACGGCGCTGGGGGCTTCGTGGATGATGTCGGGCAGGTCTTCTGTCAAGCGACCGGCGAGGGCGGTCAATTCGTCCACGTTCTCGCCGAGCATTTCTGCCATCGCACGGACACGGTCGGCCGTGGGTGGAGCGACTTTGTCCTGCTCGACCTGCGACAGGTAGGTGGGGCTGACGTCGACCTCGTGGGCAAACTTGCGGAGGCTGTAGCCCTTGGCGATCCGCTTTTCGCGGAGCGTCTGGCCGAACGTCTTCTTGGGTGCTTTCTTGGCCACGATTACAGTTCCCCCTTGAACGCCCGGTCGAGGATCGAAGGGAGCATGGCGTCGAGCTTCTTATGAGTGGACTCATGTGCCACGTCTATGTCGCGGATCTTGTTCAGAAGTTGAACGAACGCAATCTGAACGTCGAGCGGCGGAACCGGCACCTCAATGGCGGCGAGCTTGTTCAGTCCCAGAGTTCGGTTCCGTCCAGCTCCACCAGGGGAGGCTTCGCCGATTCGTTCAAGACCCTCAGGCGTGAGAAAGTAGAAACACAGAAAGTCTGCAACGGCGAGGTCTGGCTGTGGAACACAGGTGATAAACCGGTGCGATCCGACCCTTCCTTCGTCTTGGGGCTGTGCGACAGCGATCGCTCCTTCCCATGCGAAAACGTTGTTGAAGACCAAGTCACCCGGCTCGATGCGATAGAGCTTCTTTGTCCCGACTGACATGTAGTCGAGTGCTGGCTTATGGAATGTTCCCCTGCCGAATGAACGAACACCTAGTTCCGGATACTCTTCATTTGGCCTGAGCACGACTGGACGGCGAGTGAGCGGCGCGACCGCATCCATCTTTGCGCGGGGTGCGCCAGCAATCGCTTGAGAAAACTTGCTGCGTAGAAGGGCTCGACACTCCGACTCAACTTTGTGAGAGATGTCACGTGCATCTCCAATCTTGGCGGTCAGACCGTCGATGCGGGCCACGATCCGCTGCTGCTCCTCCAGCGGCGGCAGGGGGATGGTGTATCCCAAAACATGCGCTGGCCGGATCGCGGCGTAGTTGGTCGTTCCACGGGACTCGACCTGATCCCGGAACGCAGGGGTCCGGCAGTAGTATCCCAGAAACTGCGGGGCCAGCCGGTCGAGCGAAGGTGCGAACAGGAAGTAGTGGCTGCTGACGACTGCCCCTTCCAACTCGGGAGGAACGAGACCGAAGCCACCCATCTTGGCGTCGATTTCAGCAACCAGGAATTCGCTCGTGCGACATACTTGCTGCTTCTTTGTCTTGATCAGCGCCCCTTCAATCTGATCCCGCAGCACGACACCCTGCCCATGCAGTTGCACGCGACAACCGGCGGCGTCCCACGTCGTCACGATGCGATGGACGCGGTACGGGGCTAGGAACCCGTCGTCGATTCCCTGCCGCAGGCTGTAGGTGAAGATCGGGTCGCCGAAATAGTTGTACGTGTCGGCGTTGTCCTGCCGCCGGGGCGTAGCGGTCATTCCCAACTGGATTGCCGGGTGGAAGTATTCCAGGATTTCCCGCCAGTTGCTGTCGTCACGGGCGCTGCCGCGATGGCACTCATCGACGATGATGAGGTCAAAAAAGTCGGGAGCATATTCG
>JAEUII010000325.1 GCA_016795145.1 Planctomycetaceae bacterium | reverse complement strand
GGGAAGTCAACCAATTCACGGTTGACCCTCATCCCGCAAGACCACGCTCACTCTTCGGCTTCCGGCGCCTTCGGCACACGCACTTCGTACGTGCTACCCAAACTGTAGAACGGCTGTCCTCAGCCGTTTGCATTTCAAACGAATTGAAAGCGACAGAACCAACAACCAAGCACAAAGCACCAGGAACCAGGAACAACCCCCTACATCTGCTGCCCTGTCAGCCTCGCCACCTCATTCACATCTTTATCACCTCGGCCTGACAAACACACAACGATCACATCATCCTTGCTTCGCTGTGTGGCGGATTTCATGGCCCAGGCAATCGCATGAGAAGTCTCGATGGCAGGCAGAATGCCTTCCGTGCGAGCCATTGTACTGAATGCCGCGAGCGCTTCATCATCCAGAATGTTCACGTAGTTGACTCGACCGCATTCTTTCCAGTAGCTGTGTTCCGGTCCGACACCCGGATAATCCAGCCCGGCAGAAATTGAGTGCACATCGCTGGTCTGGCCATCTTCGTTCTGCAGCACGTAACTGTAGCTGCCGTGCAGAATTCCAGGCTTACCGTGACTCAATGTACTCGCGTGATCACCGGGCTTTGGACCACGTCCGCCAGCTTCAACCCCAGTCAAGGCCACGGCACTATCGTCGACGAATGGATAGAACATGCCAGCGGAATTTGAACCACCACCAACGCACGCGATCACTTCATCGGGCAAACGGCCAACCTGCTCCAGACACTGCTCCCGCGCTTCGCGGCCAATGATCGACTGGAAATCTCGCACCATCATAGGAAACGGATGAGGACCCACGACGCTGCCGATGATGTAATGAGTATCCCGGACGGACGCCATCCAGTCGCGCATCGCTTCGTTGATCGCATCACGCAGAGTCCGCGAGCCGGTTGTGACCGGACGAACTTCCGCGCCCATCGTTCGCATGATGAAGACGTTCAGCTTCTGTCGTCGTACGTCTTCTTCTCCCATGTACACAACGCATGGCAGGCCAAAGCGAGCACACGCAGTCGCGGTCGCGACGCCGTGCTGGCCAGCTCCCGTTTCGGCAATCACGCGAGTCTTGCCCATCCGCTGAGTCAGCAGGACCTGGCCCATCGTATTGTTGATCTTGTGAGCACCCGTGTGGTTCAAATCTTCTCGTTTGAAGTAGATCCGAGCACCGCCGCACTTCTGAGTCAGTCGCTCTGCAAAATACAGCGGGTTCGGTCGGCCAACAAAGTACTTCAACAGGTCGCGAAGCTGTCGATCAAACTCAGGATCCTTCTTCGCTGCTTCATACGCTTCCGTCAGCTGATCCAGAGCATACATCAGGGTTTCGGGCACGTAACGACGGCCAAATTCGCCAAACCGCCCGCGCTCATCCGGAACCGCACTGACTGGAGCTGAAGAACTCACGACAGACATGACTCACCCGTTTTCCTGCTGATTACCTCGGCATTCCGAACCGCGTTTCACCGGCCCGGACACTGCCCAAACAACTCAAGTGCTCACATGATAGCAGTGAACATCACGGATTCCCGGAATTGACGGGCCTCTTTTGTAATTCCCGTTCCCTCAAATGCCGTTTGACTGTTTTTGAGTTCTCTGGAAGTAGTGGATCTTGCCAAAGATCCCTTCGCCCCAGCACCCACCACTGTAAAGGATTCTTCTCCGCAGAAACGCAGTGTTTTTAGCGGCAGGGCGCGAGCCCTCCGGTAGTCCGCGTCATGAATTCACTGGACGGTTTGCGCAGTTCCGCCACAAGATCCCTCATCGCATTGCCCGGCACGTTTCGCAACTCCAGCCCCGAAATTCAATGCCCGCCGAAGCTGTGGTACAGCCACTCCGGGGCGTTGGCCTGCGAACTCGTTATTGCGACGACAGCATCATTCGCAGCTTCGAAAGCACATCGCTGCTGACAGACCCGCCGGATGAAACTTCCATCAGGCGTTCGGTTTCGCCCGTGTGAGCAATTCGGATGGTCAAATGATCCTCCGGCAGGATCTCTTCCACTCGGTCTGCCCACTCAACGAGGCAGAGCCATTCACTACTGTTGAGGTATTCGTCGGCACCGATGGCATGGAATTCTTCGGGATCGCCCAGGCGGTACGTGTCAAAATGAGCAATCGGAATGCGTCCGTCCGTGTACAACTGCATCAGGACAAATGTCGGACTGCTGACGTGATCTTCACCGACTCCAAGAGATCGGCAGAACCCTCGAACAAGCCGAGTCTTGCCGGCTCCGAGCTGTCCATTAAGCGCGATGACGAGGCCGCCGGAAACCGCTGCTGCTAACGCCGATGAAAATCGATCCGTATCCGACTCGGAGCCACTGCGGAACGTGACAACGCTACTCATGATTCACTGGACGCTCGGCAGCTTTTGTCTGATCGATCGAATTGACGAAGTCAGCATCCAGGCGGTCCGGCACCGAGAACAGTGCATTCTGACTCGGAGCATCCGAGTAGTTCCATCGCCAAAGACGATGAGGACGAAGCTCATGAAACATGTTCTTGCAGCCCGTCAGCGAAAAACAACTGACAGCAACCATCAGAAGTCGCACTGCAAATGTTCTGCTGCGGAGGCCACTGAGTTTCATACTGCACCGACGTCTCTGATGGATCGATTTAACCATGACAACATCATGGCTCATGCTCGGCGTAAGATACCCCGCCAATGCTCATCAACGATCCACCGAGTCGCAACCTGCCTTCAGAATTCTTCAGCCCCCGAAACCAACTCACCAAAAACCAGCAGGAACTGCCGACTGTAGGTGCTGCTCGCCAAGCCAGCATCTCGCGGCCCCGCCGCGACCAGCGACCTGATGACGTCCAAAGAACCAAGAACAAAAAAAACACCGGGTAGCACAGGCAAAGCCTGTGACGCGCAGCGGCCGGAAGCCAAAGGGAATACATGGTAATTCCAGTGCATCGGATCTCGGCAGTACCGCATGCACCCTTCAGCTTCCGGCGCCTTCGGCACACGCACTGCGTACGTGCTACCCAACCAAGAACGACGCACCAAGAACCAAGAACAATAAAAAGAAGCACCAGTCCGTTCGAGGAGACTCATCTCCGCGGGCGGCCTGGTGCTTCAGTTTTCTGAGCAGCCTGTTTGGAACATTCCCTGTTCTTGCATAACTTCTCCTGATCGAAAGTGAAGATCTTTGAGATTCGAGCTGCAAAGCGGTGAACCGTCATGGTTCACATTTGGCTTTGCCATCCATTATCGAATCACAGCTTCGTCAGCATGCTTGTCTCGAATGTTCTCCAGTGAAGAGCTTCGAGCACCAGATCGGCTTGATGGTCGGCCCTTTGCAGAAGCCTGAGCCATATCCTTCAGCTGTGTTGACTGAGCCACTCGCACTGCTTCGATCAGAACTTCGTCACCATTCGCAACTCCGTCACGGTCCAGAATCTCGATGTCAGGTGTCACACCTTCACCAGCCATCTTGCGACCGTTTGGTGAGTAGAACAGGGCAGTTGTCAGTCGCAGGTCACCGGTGATGGAGTTCAGTGGGAAGTGAGTCTGAACAGAACCTTTTCCGTAAGACTTCGTCCCCATAATCACTCCTCGTCCGTTTTCCTGAATCGCAGCAGCAAAGATCTCACTTGCTGAAGCACTGTCACCGTCCACCAGAACCACCAGAGGGGCTGACCAGGTTCGATCAAACTTTGCGGTTTCAACCATGTTGTCACCACTCAGTCGGCCTCGAGTCGTCACGATGGTACCAGTTGCCAGGAACCGGTCGCTGATTTCCACACAGGTCGTCAGCAGTCCGCCAGGATTTCCTCGAAGGTCGATGATCAGTGACTTCATCCCTTTGCTGTATAGATCATTCAGGGCCTGATCAACTTCCGCAGTAGAACCCTGAGCAAATCGGCTCAGACTGAAGTATCCAACGTTTGTTCCTTCCAGGATTCGAGTATCGTTGACTGTCCAGACTCGGACCTTGCGTCGTGTCAGATTGAAGTTTCGTTCCCCTTTGCCTTCTCGGTAAACTCGAACCGTCATCTGGCTTCCGCTGGTTCCCTTCATCAGGTCAACACTGTTCAGCATCTTCATCCCCGACAAAGATCGGCCATCGATGGAGATGATGACGTCACCAGACTGAATGCCCGCTTCCGCAGCCGGTCCACCTCGAAGAGCCTTCAGAACAAGCAGGCCTTCAGCATGTTCCTTCACTTCAACACCGACACCAACAATCTCATCTTCCAGAGCTGCAGTCTTCTGCCCCTGCAGTTCTGCACCGTTTCGAGTTGAAGGATCCGCAGCTTCAAGACCAGAAAACTTGTCCAGCGTATCGATGCTGGCGTTAGCAAATTCGAAAGCCACCACACTTGGAGTCAGTCCTCGAACATTCTGTGAAGCCTGCATGACCTGATTCAGTACCGTGCGAGCTTCCTGGTAGCTTCTGACCTGCTGAGTTTCAGCCAGTCGTCCAAGCACGTCTCGGAACGCATCAGTCTGAAACGAATCAGCAGAAACCTGAAGACCATTCATGAACGCGGGGTTATCAAGAGCCATCTGAAGATTTCGCAGAGCCCGGCGGACTCGCACGTCATAACTAGTTGGCTCCAGTGATCGCTCGTCGATTTTCTGTGACACTTCCGAGTACAACTGAACCGCCTGCTGGCTGGTCATCGCTCGAATCGCACGAACATTGACTGGGTTTGAATATCGAATGGTGAGCAGCTCGTCGATCTTCAGTGTCTCTTCGTCTTCCTGTCCTCGTGGAAGAGGTGCAGGAACGAAGGGATCAAGTCGATCCAGATCGTATCGAGGAGATTCGCGTCGGTAGGGAGCATCATTCACTGGTTCGTCGAATCCGTAATCACGGTTGCTTCGACTTCCAGCACCCAACGAACCACGACCGCTCAAACGACTGTCGTTACGATTGGAGCGAACTGGAAAGCCTGAACCGAGATCCGCTTCTTCTCGAAGAAAGTCATCGCGACCATCAAGAGAATCGCTGGTACTGTCCATCAGGACCGGACGGCGAACACGGAATGGATCCGTTGGAATTGACTGTTCCAGAGGACGACGCGTGCTGCCAGCACGGGAGTAATCCGACAGTCGCGCTGGCAGAGCAGGAAAGTCGTCAGAGTTGTTCTGCGACAGTCGGCCCGGCCGAGCCCCATAGTTGTCTCGGTACGAATCGTAAGGATCCTGACCGAAGGTCGCGGTTGCCGTCGCCAGGACGGCCATCATCATCATGAGTTTGCTGGAAATGTTCATCTTGCTTTCTCCTTGCCTGAATCCATTCTTGAAGGTGTATTGGTCTGAGATTTCTGAGTTGGCCAGGGGCCGGGACTTTGTCGTTTAGTTTGTATTGAGCGGGGCACTAAGCAACGTGCGGATACTGGTCAGAGACGGCTCGCAGTACGGGGCCGATGACCGCCGGGATCACCGGAGCTGGAGCTGATTCTTCTGCCAGCTCGCCTCGAAGCACTCGTACACTAGCCGGCGCCTCAATCCCGATGCGGACGGTGCCTTTGCCCGTCTTGATCACTTTGATAACAATGTCTTCACCGATCTGGATGGTTTCTGCGACTTTTCGAGTAAGAACTAACATGACTACTTACCTCCTGTTGACTTGTCTTGTCCTGCCTGACAGTTCTGTCCACTTCGACAGAAACTTCTTGTTGTCATGTTGAAACAGCTAATGCGAGAACTGTGCCAATTGTGATTCAAACATTTTCCAGCCCGACAACAAACACGTAAACACAATTAGCAATTGAACTTAAGTCGTCCGGAAGATTTTGCCGGTTTGTCATTTCGGCAAAGCGGGAGAAGATTTTCCGTGACGGGATTTCAAACCTTCAAATCAGGCTGAACGAAACGTTGTCATTTTGACAATTCCGAAGCCAGATTGGATCTTTTCCTAAAGATCTGCCAGGAGGCATCATCCGCCACCAGGTACCGACTGTGACAACTTTTCCGTTTTGGAAAGAGCGAGCGAATTGGGATGATGCAAAGGCTCAATCCCCATGGCTTCTTTTCCTTCATGCTGTGAGCGGCGAGCCATGGTTTAGTGTTCAGTATCTCCCAACTCTTTTGCCTGGCTCTAAAGGCACAGCCATGCGACGCGAACGACTGACTCGCTTTCTGCGCGACGAAGACGCCACAACGGCTGTCGAGTACGCCGTTATGCTCGCCCTGATCCTCGTGGCCGTTATCGCAGGAGTCACCTCCGCCGGCGGCGGAGTCGGCAGCTGGTGGGGCAAGATCAAAACGAAGGTTGAATCGTATTAGCCCCAATGTAGGTGCTGCTTGCCGAGCAGCACCTCGCGGCCCCGCCGCGACCAGCGACCGGACGACGTGCGAACGTCTTGCTGCACGACGTGGAAACGTCGTTCCTCATACCACGCCTTAGACCAAGGATCGCCTCACGGCGAAAGTTCTTTCCGGCAGAAAGAACCTACCCGGGTAGCACAGGCAAAGCCTGTGACGCGCAGCGGCCGGAAGCCAAAGGGAAGACAACCAAGTCACGGTTGAGCCTCATCCCGCAATACCACGCTCACTCTTCAGTTTCCGGCGCCTTCGGCACACGCACTGCGTACGTGCTACCCAAACTGTAGAACGGCTGTCCTCAGCCGTTTCCAATCAAACACAATGTGAAGCGATTGAGGACAATCGCTCTACATTGTGCGGGTAGCACAGGCGCAGCCTGTGACGCGCAGCGGCCGGAAGCATAAGGGAAAGCAAACAAGTCACGGCTGAACCTCATCCCGCCAATACCACGCTCAAACTTCAGCTTCCGGCGCCTGCGGCACACGCACTGCGCACGTGCTACCCAGTGTAGAACGGCTGTCCTCAGCCGTTTGCCTCCCTTATTTGCCCCTGAAGCGATTGAGGACAATCGCTCTACAATGGTAATGCCGCATCCTCACATCAGCTTCCGGCGCCTCCGGCACACGCACTGCGTGCGTGCTACCCAACGCCCAACAACGCACCAAGAACCAAGAACCAAGAACCAAGAACAGAACCTCAGTGGCCCGTCGCCGTCTCAACGACTAAAACCCGCAGCAGATTCTCGAACCATTCTCTGCCATGCCCCCCCGGCCAACACGTTAATTGCAGGCTTCGTCTTCCATGGACTTTCTTCAACTCTCCGGCAAATCCATTTTGATTCTGGGCGTAGCAAATCGCAAAAGCGTGGCCTTTCACACAGCCAAACTCCTGAAGGATGCCGGAGCGAAGATTCTTTTATCCGTACGAAGCCAGACACGAGCCGACTCAGTTCGAAAACTGTTTCCCGAAGACCCAATCTTCGTCTGTGACCTCGAACATCAGGATCAGATCGATCGGCTGAAGTCGGACGTCGAAGCTGTGACGCCGGTTCTCCACGGCATCGTCCATTCAGTCGCCTTCGCCGATTATTCTTCCGGCTGGCTTCCATTTCACGAAACACCTCGCAACGCCTTCTTGCAGGCGGTTGACATCTCCTGCTTTTCGCTCATCGCGGTCTGCCGAGCATTCCAGTCGATGCTGGATCCGCAAAACGGAAGCGTCGTGACGATCTCTATCTCAACGACACGAATGGCCGCAGAGAACTACGGCTACATGGCCCCGGTCAAGGCTGCACTGGACTCATCGCTCTGCTTTCTGGCGAAGTCGTTTTCTCAGTTCTCACGAGTCCGATTCAACGCCGTTTGCCCTGGCCTGCTCAAGACGTCCGCATCGGCCGGCATTCCTGGTTACGTCGACAGCTACCTGTTCGCAGAAAAAGCAACGCTCCGAAAGGAAGCCGTCCAAACCGAAGAAGTCGCTTCCACCACCGCGTTCCTGCTCAGCCCCCGTTCCTCCGGCATCAACGCCCAGGGAATCGTGATCGACGCCGGCATGGGGATCAACTACTTCGACAACCAACTCATCCAGAACAAGCCGTAACCCAACCCTCCTCTCCAAACCCCGGGTTTGGGGAGGTCGATCGAGCGTCAGCAAGATCGGGAGGGGCCCCGCAGCAATCGCCTAATGGCCTCAGAGTCGTAGCGGAACGGCGCGAGCCGTCCGGTGTCGACCTGTGAACGCAGCGGTTTTGCCAGAGAACTGGCGATCGTCCGCGAGCAGATTGCCGACAACTCTGTGACCCCGCAGACACATCCTTCATTCCCGCGACAGAGACACTGCGCCCGCCGCGTCGGAATTCACCACGAATGCCCGCCGAGCCTCCGTGATGATGGCTAGAATCTGAGCGTCCTCAGCGCTTCCCCTGCACATGATTTCTGCCGCGATGGAATACCGCCATGCAAAACTCCTTGTTGCCTGCTACTCCTGCGAAGGGCGACCTCCGTGATCGACGAGGAATGTCGACGGCTGCCTTCATCACAGGAGCCGCTCTGTGGCTGCTCGTCCTGATCACGATCGGCATGATTTACATGCGCCGGCAGGAGAAGGCAAAAGCCATGGCTGAGGCTGATGCAAAGGCTGCTGCCGAAGCATCCGAGTCAACAGCCGATGCACCGAGCGACTCGCAGGAAGCCACGCCGGAGAAACCCGATGATGCAGTGGTGGCCTCCACGAAGACTGTGCGCATCAACTTTCCGACTCGCCCTTTGCCGGACTTTGAGTTTCCTGAATGCATGGGAGGCACGGTCAGCAAGGAGAACATGAAGGGCAAACGCTGGGTCGCCAACTTTGTGTTCACTCGCTGCGCCGGACCTTGCCCCACGATGACTCGCGACATGTCGCTGTTGCATAAGCGAGTTGCCAAGACGGCTCCGGATGTGCAGTTCGTCACATTCTCGGTCGACTCCAGCTATGACACGGCGGAGGTTCTGAAGAAGTACGCGGAGTTGTTTCAGGCCGACCATGCTCGCTGGAAATTCGTCACCGGTGATGAAGAACAGATCCATGATTTCATCCGCCGCGGCTTCGCGCTCTATGTGAAGGCCAATCTGGGAGACATGCGAAAGCCTGGCTTCGAAGTGGCTCATTCCAATCGAGCCGTCCTGGTGAATGAAGAAGGAACTCCAGTTGCCAGCTACCTGATGAATGTGCCGGAAGATGTGGTGAAGCTGCGTCGAGTCATCGAGGGGACGGATGAGTTCCCAAAACCCGGCCCTCTACTGACGATCGAACCGTCAGGAGAAAACCCCGACGTCGGCCTGACCATCGTTCCCGCTGAATCCACTCCTGAAGATAAGCCCGCCGAAAACAAACCACCGGAAGACAAGCCAGCCGATGACTCAAAGGCGACTGACGCGCCGAAGGAAGATTCTGCTCCTCCGTCTGAACCAGGAGCAGCACCAGGCAGTGACAAGAACGAAGCCGCTCCAAAAGACACAAACAGTGAACAGCCCACCGCCGAGCAGACCGGTAACTCTGTGAGCCGCAACGCGCTAGCGGCGGGTGAACGTCAGAAGAACACCTCAAAAACACCCACAACGAACGCCGAAACGCCCCACAGTCGCCCCACAAAACTAGCGGAAGGGCGCAAGCCCTCCGGTAACGAGCTCATAAACCGGACCACACGCGAAGCCGCTCTCAACGCTACCTTTAGTCCCGTTCAAAGCATCGTCAACTCAGCTGCCCTGATCGCAACGGCTCAACTCAGGACCAACCATCTCGCAACGCTGCTCACCGCCACGATGATTGATCCCCAAGACGCACAGTCAGCGAGCGACACGACCGACGCTCAAAAAAAAACGCCGTCTGACAGCCCGGAATCTGCAACGAACGCGGCTGAGGGCTCTGCCGATGTGAGTCCCCAGGAGCAGGGCCTGGAACGCAACAAAGCGATTGACCAGAAACTCCCGAGCTGGCTCGCTCTGCTGCCAACAATCAACGCGGGCCTGAATACTCTGAGCACGCTATTGTTGCTGACCGGGTATTCCGCCATCCGATCCGGCAAGCGTGATCTGCATCGTAACCTGATGATCGTCGCCTTCTGTGTGTCGGTCGTTTTCCTCGCCTGCTATCTGACTTATCACGAAGGCCTCTTCCGCTACACGGGCCAGCGAGGACGAGCATTCACCGGACCACCGACAGCAAAGATGATCTACCTCTCAATCCTCTGGCCCCACATCATCCTTGCCGTCTTCGTCCCGATCCTTGCCATTCGAGTCTTCCTGCACGCCTTCAAACAACGCTGGCCCGAACACAAGAAGCTCGCAAAGATCACCTTCCCCATCTGGCTCTTCGTCTCCATCACCGGAGTCATCATCTACGCAATGCTCTACCACTACCCAGTTTGATGAACGCCGCAGGCCGACAATAGAAACATCCCCTCCCGCGCACGAAGTCGCGGGAGGGGTCGAACGAGCGCCAGCAAGTTCGGGGGAGGGCCCCGCAGCGTTGGTTCAATGGTTAATGGTCATTGGAAAATGAAAAATGCAAAACGGCCTCCTCAACCAAGAACCGAGAACCAACAACCAACAACCTCCCCTCCCGCGCACGAAGTCGCGGGAGGGGTCGAACGAGCGCCAGCGATGTTCGGGGGAGGGCTTTGCAGCGTTGGTTCAATGGTTAATGGTCATTGGACAATGAAAAACGCAAACTGGCCTTCCCAACCAGGAACCAAGAACAAAGAACCAAGAACGTTTCCTCTTTTGAAAATTCCCTCAATCTGCCGGTCGAGGCATTCAGAAACGGGTTGCGATCCCCGATGATCCTTGGAATGATGCGGAATCACAGTGGGAAACCGACAATGAAGAGAATCTTGCGAACAACACTGATGGCTGTCGCCGTCCTGACGGCCACGGGGCTGATGCCCGGGGCAGGGCGAGTCGAAGCGTGTCCGGGCTGCAAAACGGCCAACGAGACCGACGACCGGCGACCGCGAGCCTACATGATCAGCATTTTGTTCATGCTGGGCATGCCCGCGACCGTGTTTGCCGGCTTCAGCATCGCCTTTTACCGCCTCAGCCGCAAAGCCGCCGCCGAGGCTGCTCTGTTGGCCGAAACGGAACAACCGGACTCCCCGGTGATCATCGCCCCGGAAATTTCCTGACAATCGATCGATCTGGCCTCTGGAAATTCCGATCTCCAGAACTCATCAGCCGGGGACTTGAAACCCATCCCCGAACCATCAATACTCCGTCCGTGTCGAGCCACTGGCAGCCAACCTGCCACAGCCCAACACGAACATGAAACCGGGCGATTAACTCAGTTGGCTAGAGTGCATCCCTTACAAGGATGAAGTCGGGGGTTCGAGTCCCTCATCGCCCATTTGCATTGTGAACACAACCGAACGGATGAGAAGAGCCGCGAAACACGCGGCTTTTTTTGTTGGTCTTCGAAAGCAGCATCGTTCAGAAAATCACCCGTCCGTGGCCGCTCAACGCCACCGGTATCGCTCAACAAAATCCATTGCAACGCCAGCGGCAGTTGCCACAACCCTGACGCGATCTGCCACTGCGACTTTGGCCTGCAGGAAACACCGGCCTTCGAATGCCGACAGTCTGCTGAGGCACAGCTTGCGGTCAGTTGAAAACGGTGAAGCTACACGATCGTATACCAAAGAGTCATAGAAACCGTTTGAAATGTCATTTTTATGACATAGTATACTCATACAGAAACGGCAGCCACGGAAGTTCTCCGGGGCCCGACTGAGGTGAGCCAATGGAAACAATGGATCTGAAAGACTTCCCGACAGACGCGTTTCGGGCAATCTTGAACGTCGACGCGAAGCAACGAGAGCTGATTCGCGTCTACCTGGAATGCAGTGACGATGTGCAGTCACTAGTTCGCTCAATGTTCGCGGTCCTTGATCATTCACTGACGACCGATCAAGACCGCGAGCGTGCGATGACCGTGATTGCTGACGCATTGTCGGCTAAGGTGGAGAAGCATGGCGGCGAAAGATTGGATTTCCTGAGCACGGTGAGGAAGGCGATTCAGGAACGCGAACCGACCGAACGCCCACCCATTGCCGCTCAGCCAGTGCAATTGGAAACTCAGGAGGCGACGTTTTCTTCACGACTGCGGAAGATCATGGATGAGAAGAATGTGACTCAGGAAGAACTGGCAGAGCGAATCGATTGTACTCAGTCAGCCATTTCAAAAATCCTGACACGGAATGCTCGTCCGCATCGGAAGACCATTCTTAAGGTGGCACGAGCCCTGAATGTTCAACCGACGGAACTTTGGCCCAGCATGGAAGTCGCTGCCATTCTGGATTCCGTGAATGACTTCTTTGCAGACCGAGATCTAACCGAGGACCAAGCGAAATCGCTTGAGGCTGCGAGCTCTCGTCCACCGGCAAAAGTTCCGACGCGTGTGTTGCGTTCGCGGAAGGGGAAATAGACCTTGCCAGATCCGATTACTGCTGGGTTTTGAGGACAACGAGCACTTCGTCATGTCACACAAACTGGAACTCGGAGAGTGATCCCTTGGGCTCTGTGGGACGGCTCGACCTCGGACGGCTGCCAACTTGAGTTTTCTGCGCGGCGGAATTCATGCACACACCGCATTACGAACCGCCCCCACGTCAGCCGAAGTCCTTCCTCCCGGAAGCCGGTCGCGCGTTTTGAGGGCGGTTCGCTCCTCAATCGCCCCCCAAAAGCTCAACGCCCGCTATCTGCCGGATTCGACTACTCATCAAGTGCAAATGCCCCGTGTGCGGCGTACCGCGGGAAATTTGAATCAAGCTGTGCTGGACCAAGCCCCCCTCGCCACCGGAATCTATGTGCATTTACACCCGCACAAAGTGCAAATATCCTAATCACCCGGCACAAGAAGTTGATATTGGAATAACTCTGTTGTGCGCGTGATATTGGCGAATGCCCCGTACCACCAATTGCTTTCCGTCCAAGTTCAGGATATCACGCGCTGCACTATGCTAATAAAGAGTTCGTCCCCAAAATTTGACTTCCCCCGCGACACCTGTAAAATCCCCCAAGAGGTGATCCATGAAACGTCGTGAGTTCATTAAACAGACTTTTCAAGCTACGTTCGGCGCTGCGGCTGGCTGGGGAATCGGATCGCTTTTGGGTGACATTCCTGTTTCTGCTGCCACGGCTGTATGCGGTGCTGGTGCAGGCGTTGCCTTTGATCAGATCGTCCGACTTCATACGCTTGGCCTATCGCAGATTGCAATTCCGAGGTGTCTTTATAGAGATCTCAACG
Organism: Planctomycetaceae bacterium; assembly: GCA_016795145.1. Lineage (GTDB taxonomy): Bacteria > Planctomycetota > Planctomycetia > Planctomycetales > Planctomycetaceae > SXXK01. Next base: position 3,549 of record JAEUII010000325.1, on the reverse strand, counting down.
CTTCTGTTCTTCGGGGCACTGGCGATGTTCAGGGATCACTCTCTTCTTTGCGAGCGACAATGAATGCCGGAAATCTGTCTGACTTCTCGAACGATGCGAGAGTTCCCAAATCACTCGAGTCCGTGTCGATAACGCCACGACTGACAACCTCGCAGTTTTCTGCTGCGGTTCAAGTGGTCAAAGACCATTTTGGGGCCAAAGATGCAGTAGTGCGATTTGTCTTACCAAGTGTTTGCGTCGGGCCGACCGCCGCGCTTCGATACATGGCAGCACGATGTAAGTCGTTTGGGCTCACCATCAATTTCGACGTTTGTGATGACACAGGTCGCGAAATGGCTTCACGAATCATGCCTCATTCTACTCCCGTCGATTTCTTGGTGATGGCCGCAGACGGTTTTTTTCATTCTTCAACACTTTCCAACTTTCGCCTTTGTCTGCCGGTCTACACTCATCCTGGATGTATCATCCGCAACACGAAGCCAACCTATGGAAAGCACTCCACCACCATCGTTTATGACCAATCCGCGTCGAGCACCCACTGGAACTTGCGAACAGGCCTTCGTCCGACGGATACTGAAAAACATGCAGTGCACTCGGTTCGCGAACTCGTCCAAATTTGTAACGATCTACAGCCCGGGGATAATGCCATAGTATGGGAGGCATTAGCCGATCGCTTGCCCAGTTCCTCAAATATTCAGCGAGTTGGCAATTCTGACTACCACCGCACGATCTGCCTGTTTGGTGCGAAGCATTGGTGCGCGAGGAAGACGGAAACTGTTCGCCATTGTATTCAATCACTGTTCATCGATTGCTGGAATGCACTCGCATTGAACACGTCATTCCTCTGCTCCGTGCGAGCAATGATCTCGGCTACTAGACTCTTATGCTCGGGTTACTGTGCAGTGCAAATTCAGAAGGCGTGCGGATTCCATTGATCACATGCGGAACAACGCAGAAGGGGACGAACAAGGATCGGGATAGGGGTCAGCCTTGCGGCTAAGCCCTTCCAACACCACCCGGCGTGCGGGTCCGCACCCGGCGGTTCGGATCTTTCGCAGTAAGCGTCTGCCAAATGAGTAACAGGCTAGCCAATCCTTCATGGGCGAGATAGTCCAGCGAGAGGGCAGCATGCACCGCCCGGCTGGACGACATCGTCCGTGGACGGTTGCGACTGCGTCTGAGCTCGGTGGGACGGCTCCACTTCGGACGGCTGTCAAATGGAGTTTTGTGAGCGGCGGAATTCATGCTCACACTGCAATACGAATCGCCCCCACGTCAGCCGAAGTCCTTCCTCCCGGAAGCCGGTTTTGCGTTTTCCAGGCGGATCACTTCTCAATCGCCCAAAAACTCAACGCCCGCTATCTGCGGGCTTCGACGCTTCATCAAGCTGTGTACATGTCCCAGACGCTGCGTCCCGCGGTAGGTTTGAGACTGGCTGTGATGGATCAAGGTTATCGCCTGAGAACCCGCAGCATTGACACCCGTACGACGTGGCAGTATCCTCGCAGTTGGGAGCGACATGTCCGCTGAACATTGAGGCACGTAGGATCTTTAACTGTGCAGACCCGGAGTTAATGTACTGGTCCCTCGAAGATATCATTCGCACCGAGCTCAAAGAACATCATCTTGGGAAAAGGGAGTTGCCGGCAGTACACTCAGGATTCTCGCGTTATCCACTTCCGACGTGACTCCGAAGCCGCTTGCTGGCTTCGGCAATCTTTACGCGTTCTTTTATCACCCAAAGCGTGACCAGCTTGCTCAAGCAGACGTGAGTACATGGCGTTCATAGCAGCGAACAATCGGTTCAACCGGAGACGCTGACCGGTTAGCCGTAGAGTTCGCTAGGATGTTGAAAACTTTGCGGATGGTGTAATGGAAACACGCCCATTATGGGAGTCTATCCGGGTTCGATTCCCGGTCCGCCAAAGGCCGTCATAGGCCGACCTTTGGCGGACTCGGAACCATGAAGCCCCGTAAAAAACTCTACGAATTCCACACAGCAAACCTTCGGGCCGTATCTGCGGCTCTTGATCGCGTGGCAGCGTCGACTCGTACCGCGATTGCCAGTAACGTGCCACCAGAGATTGAAACCTTTACCCGTTTATACGCGATGCTTCTGGGCGCTTGGGCTGAATGCCGACTCGCAAAGCTGCTATACCACCCAAACGCCTACAATGACGCCGACTGCCAGACCGTCCGTAATCAATCCACGCACCTTGATCGTTGGCACAAGGTCGTCGAATTGGCATTTCGTAAACACTACATTATCCCGCACGCCGCATTATCGGAAAACACTCTCACGCATTCCGCTTACTCCCGCTACCGCACAATATCGACGCTGCTGAACGGCGAGCTTCACTTCGTAATCACCCTCCGAAACAAGCTTGCACACGGGCAATGGATTTACCCACTTAACGACCAGTGGGATGACGTTGCTCAGGTACAAATGGACGCATTGCGAACCGAGAATCTTCTGAGCCTGAAATTCAAGAAGGTGATCCTTGATGCGTTGCTGAATGCCATCGCGGATTTGGCATTGTCTCTCCCGACATTCGATCGTGACTTTGACAATCATTACCGACAGATTCAAAATGCTCAGCGCGATCTACGAACACGGTCGTTTGCAGATTACAGCGCATCGTTACAATCGAAGTACCAGCGTGGGCGGGCAAAACGGGCTGCCCCGTGAATCGCATGGCGTAAGAAAATGCACCGGATTTGCCGGCCGAGTCGAATTTTAAGCCACGTTCAAAATCACCGGTTTGCCGACCATGACTTTCATGCCAATGACGTCAGTTAGGGATTTGACCTGATGGCGAAGAAATCCGCCTCACCGAAAACATCAAAAACTGCACGTGCCGACGACTCTCGCCGTTCGACAAGTGGGCGTCGTCCGTTCCCTGCAGCTTCCCTCGAGGATGCTCTCAAGGTTGCCTACGCCATCAAGGAAAAAAAGGTTCTTCTGGACATTTAGTGGCAGTTTAGGGCCGGTTTGAGGTCCAGTTTTCCGCAGAAGAAGAGGATGCGAGTGCGATAGTTCTGGAAGGACTTGAAGCCACGGGCGTTGGACTTGATCGCCTGGATGCGGCTGTTGAAGCCTTCGGCATTGGAGTTGGTGATGCGATGGCGGAACCATGACAGAATGTTGTCGAGCCGGTTCTTCAGCATCTTTGCCACCTTCTTCATCGGCCCCAGTCTTGAGCGAATGGCCCAGTTGTACCAGTGGTCAAAGAACTCGCGGCCAGCGATCGCGTCTGGTTCATCCCAGAACCAGCGAAAGTAGTCCTTGATGCTCCACGCTCGACCGGTTCGAAGCTGCTGTTTCTGAAGAGCATTCAATTCTTCCTGACGTTCTTCGTCGAGCTTCTCAGCGTTGAACAGGAAGTGATAACGCATGCCCTTGAGACGCTCATCACCCTCTTTCATCAGCTCACGATACTCTTCGCGCCGCACCTTGTCCACACCTTCGTTGAGGTGCTTTGAGATGTGAAAACGATCAAACACAATCTCAGCCTGAGGAGCATGAACGGCCACGCTGTTTTCGAACGC
>JAEUII010000310.1 GCA_016795145.1 Planctomycetaceae bacterium | reverse complement strand
GGCGAACCTTGGTTCTGGCACATTCATCATTCAAGCCCTCTTGCCATGAAGCAATCTCATGGCGATGCCTTTTCCACGTTGGGCTGTGAAGAACGTGGAAACCAACAGGGACGCTGGTCGCGGCGAGGCCGCGAAGTGCCGTTCGGCAAGCGGCACCTACTATAATCCTTTTCTGCCGGAAAGGACTTTCGCCGAAAGGCGAACCTCGTTCTGGCACGTCCATCATTCAAGCCCTCTTGCCATCAAGCAACCTCATAGCGATACCCTTCCCACGTTGGGCTGTGAAGAACGTGGAAACCAACAGGGGCGCTGGTCGCGGCGAGGCCGCGAAGTGCCGCTCGGCAAGCGGCACCTACTGTAGTCCTTTCTGCCGGAAAGGACTTTCGCCGAAAGGCGAAACTGGCGCGGGCGCAGGAGCGTCACAGCGCATTGGTTATTGCAAATTGAGTATTGAAAAATGCAAAGTGGTAACGCAATCGACACAGATCATTTTGCAGTTTTCACGGAGAGCGGAAGGTGTCAGCCTTCCGAGGTTTTCTTGTTTGTGATGGAATCGCAGGGAATCGCACTCGGTGGGCTCACGCCGCACCGCTCGCCTTTTGGAGCGGCTCGCGCCACGATTCCGTACCGGGATTGAGCCAATCCGTGACATAGTCGATCGCGAACAACCCCTCATCCGGCCTGTCGGCCACCTTCTCCCCTTGCCCGGGGAGAAGGGACATTGACTTGATCATGCACTATCATTCATTAGCAGCGACTTTTCGGAGCTGCTCGAACTCATCATTCTCTTTCCAATTCGATCGTTCAGCTGTCCCTTGTATGCCTACGAAACCAAAGAAGCAGTCAAAAGTCGCTCCACCGGAAGAAGCAACGCTGTTGCCACCGGAATGGGCCGGAAGTATTCATCAGGGAGACTGCGTCGAAACGATGGCGAAGATTCCTGACAACTGCATTCAGCTCGCCTTTGCCGATCCACCGTTCAACATCGGCTATGAGTACGATGAGTATGACGATCGACTCGACAGCGAAAAATACCTGGACTGGTGCAAAGAGTGGATCAGTCAGGTTTATCGGATCGTTGCTCCCACGGGCGCCTTCTGGCTGGCGATCGGTGATGAGTATGCTGCCGAACTGAAGGTCTTGTCGCAGCAACTGGGCTTTCACTGTCGAAGCTGGGTGATCTGGTACTACACGTTCGGAGTGAACTGCAAGTTCAAGTTCACTCGGTCACACGCGCACTTGTTTCATTTTGTGAAGCACCGTGAAGTCTTCACGTTCAATGCCGATGACATTCGAGTCCCGTCGGCGCGGCAGCTTGTGTACAACGATAAGCGCGCCGAAAGCAAAGGGCGTCTTCCCGACGATACATGGATCCTGCGTCCTCAGGATATTCCTGAAGCCTTCAATGCTGAAGAAGACACGTGGTACTTTCCGCGAGTCGCAGGAACATTCAAGGAACGCGCGGGCTTTCACGGATGTCAGATGCCGGAACAGCTCCTTGGCCGAATCATCCGGGCCTGCTCCAACCCCGACGATGTCGTCTTCGATCCATTCTCCGGCAGCGCGACGACTCTGGCGGTTGCGAAGAAACTGAATCGACGTTTCCTTGGATGCGAACTGTCAAAGCAATACGCCGAAATGGGAACTCAGCGCCTGAGCCGCATCACACCTGGCGATCCCCTCGACGGCGCCGCAGACCCCAAAGTGAGTGCTCCATCGACCGCCGAAGGAAGACCACTCGACGACAGAGGAACGAAGAAGAAGTCGCCTCGCTCAAAGCACAAGTCGTCAGAGACGCTCTTCTGATGTTCGTTAATCCCAACCCGACACGTCAGTGAGGGATCCCTTCATTTGTGTTTGTAGCGGCAGGGCGCGAGCCCTCCGGTGAGTCTGATCCATGAATTCACCGGACGGCTTGCGCCATTCCGCTATGAAACCCCTCATCCGGCCTGTCGGCCACCTTCTCCCCTGGCCAGGGGAGAAGGGCCCGTCAATCCACAAACAAAAACTCGTTGGAGCACAGCAGCACCTGGGCCAGTTGCTCCAGTGGCGTGAGCGACGGATTGGAGGGCTTCGGGAAGTCTGCTTCCGCATTCCATTTCGAAGGCTGCTTGTCTCCGGAATCAATGGCCTCCAAAGTAATCTGCCACAGGAACTGATCGCTGTTCAGCACCTGATCAATGTCGATCAGGAAATCGATTGTCTCACCGGCTTTGACCTCTACCGGATCGATCGTGCTGGCGACCTTCTGCTTGTGAGCCTTTGACGTGTTCAGGATTCCCGTGCGTGAATGCACAATGAAACTTCGGATGCCATCTCCTTGCTCCGGTTCATGAATCAGTTCAGATTGGATCCTGACCTTCATGTCGCGCGGGGCTGTCCAGCGACGGATACACGCATGGTCTCGATCGTTGCCGGGATGGCCACCTTTCGCAGAGATCTGAACCCAGCCAAGCGGACCATCGGGGAATGACGAACCTCCCTGCCAAGCCGTCCCGGAAAAGTAGGGCAGGGCGGTGAAGTTCACAATGCGAGCCTCCGCTTCATTGATCGCGCCATAACCATACGACCAGTCTGCAGCCGTTGGTGAGGCTTCGGGTGGCTTCTCTGTGGCTTCCTGAGCCAGCAATTCCATTGCCGTCACCAGCTGCGAATCTGTCGCGTCTCGCTGGAAGACCTGTCGGAACAACTGTCGCACCTGAGATGTCGCGTCACCAGAACTCGCCACGCTCTTTGCAAGCTCCCTCGCTCGTTCAATCGCCAGTGGATGATTCATCAGGAAGAGTGACTGCTGCGGCACCGTTGTTTCACTGCGCTGCGGAATGTGCAGGTCCGGGTTAGCGAAGTCGAACATTCGTAACGTGCCGGGAAGAAACTGTCGGTCGACGAGTCCATACAACGTCCGACGCCGATGGTACGGTGATGCGAAGAGATCACGCGGCTTTCCTCCGACGGTCGTCTCCAGTTGTCCGGAAACAGCCAGAAGCGAATCTCGCAGTTCTTCAAACGTCAGTCGATGCACATTCATTCGCCAGAGCAGTCGATTGCCGGGATCGAGCTGAAGGGCAGCTTCTCGCTGTTCGGCATTGTCCGGTCCTATCGACGACTGACGAAAGGTGGCGGACAGCACAATCATTCGATGCAGCTTTTTCAGACTCCAGCCTTCCTGAACAAATCGAGTCGTCAACCAGTCCAGTAACTCCGGATGCGAAGGAGCATCCGCGCGAAGGCCGAAGTCGCCAGGAGTATTTACGAGGCCTCGACCAAAGTACTGAGCCCAGACTCGATTCACGATCACTCGCGCGGTCAACGGATTGGCGGGATCAATGATGGCCTTCGCAAGTTCCAGCCGTCCGCTTCCTTCCGCAAATGGCTGCCGGTTGGGATCGGACAGTAAGCTCAGAAACTGCCGAGGAACATCGTCGCCTTTGTTGGCCGGGTTCCCTCGGCGAAAGATCCGAGGTGTCACTGGTGTACTTCGATCTTTCATCGCGACAGCGAACCGAGGCTGAGTCGGTGCATTCAGGATAAGGCGATCAATCTCAACCTGTCGCTTCCACAGTTCGTTACACGTTCCGGAATCAAAATCATACTCCGTCGAGACCACCGGTTCGTTCGGAACAAAGCATGGCTTACCCGGCGAATACAACACTGCTCGAATCTGTTCGGCCGACGCATCCACCAACGACGCGGGAGGCTCCATGCCGGATGCCTTCGCCTGATCCTGCTGCGCCTGCCATTCTTTGTCCACTTCCAGCAGCACTGACGCATAACGGTCGATCACTTCGGCAAACGATCTGGGAACCGTTTCGAACGCCTTCGCAATGCGAGGGTTCAGCTTGTCCGCAGGAAGTGCCCGAAGCTGCGCTGTTACATCCGATGCCATCGCGGAAAATGATTCGGGCGGCAGCTTGCGGAACATGTGCCATGCCACAAAGACCGAGTCGCCATTCCGATCGCAGTCTCGCAGGAAGTCACGCCAGCGATGAACAAACGACGGCAACAGATCTTCTGTCGAAATAATCTGATCGAAACCTTCTTCCGGATAACGATCCAGCTCCAGCTGTGCTTTCAGATAGTCGGCAACGCGTGAGCGAACGCGTGCTGAAGTCGATGCTCGCCGTTCCTGAAGCAGCGACTCGATCGCTTCAGACTTCTCACGATACTCTTTCAGGAAGCCTTCATCCGCTGAACCCGGAAGAGGCACCAGCCATTCTCGACTGCTGTCAAACACACCATACAGCGAATAGTAATCGCTCGTTGGAATCGGGTCATACTTATGGTCGTGGCATCGAGCACATCCGACAGTCAGCGACATCGTGCCTCGACAAACCACATCGATTTGGTCATCAATGATGTCGCGGCGAACACCCAGAAATCGGCGGCCAAGCGTCAGGAACCCCATCGCTGCCAGATCATCGTCACTTCGATCCGGAACCTGATCGGCAGCAATCTGCAGCAGCAGAAAGCGGTCGTAGGGCATGTCAGTATTGAACGCGTTGACAACCCAGTCACGATAATTCCACGCATGAACCCAGAACCGTTCTTCACGCGCGTAGACATAACCTTTGGTGTCTGAATACCGAGCGATATCAAGCCAGTGTCGAGCCCAGTGTTCTCCATGCGCGGGAGAAGCCAGGAGTTCTTCGACGACTTTGTCGTACGCGTTTGGATCGTCGCTGGAAACGAAGGACTCCACCGCAGATGGCGTTGGCGGCAGGCCTGTGAGCGCATAGGTGATTCGGCGAATCAATGTGCGACGATCGGCTTCAGGCGATGGCGACAGTTGTGCTTCCTGAAGACGCTGAAGAACAAACGCATCGACCGGAGTTCGAACTGTGCCTTTGACATCCATAGGAACCGGCGGATCGGTCACTGGCTGAAAGGCCCAGTGAGTCTTCGCGGTGTCTGGCTGAACGGGCTTGAGCGTACCGACCGACTTTGGCCATGGCATGCCTAGTTCGACCCAGTGAATCAGAGCGTCGCGCTGAGCATCCGCAAGCTTCTGATCCGGAGGCATCTTCAAATCGCCATCGTACCGAATCGCCTGGACAAGATGACTGGAGTCAGGTTCCTTCGGGACGGCAGCGGCACCGTTCTCGCCACCCTTCAGAACTCCCTCGCGCGAATCCAGTCGAAGTCCGCCTTCCTGCTTCTGCGGGCCATGACAGCTCAGGCACTTTTCGACGAGCACCGGACGAACGTGTGTTTCAAAGAACTCATCCATCGCACGCGATTCATCCGCCACACACTGGTTTCCGGAAGTGATGCCGGCAATCAAAAGAGCAGCGATCAGAAAACGTGGACGAAAATTCGGCGTGGCATTCATGGCGGGTCTCTGTCAGTTTCTCACTCTGCTTCACGCCGGAGATGCCCATGGTTCCGGGCAACAAATCTTCGTGAGCTTCGAATGACAACGACGGTGGGTCAGAGACTGTTTAGTCCCTGCAAAGGAAGGACACAGATTATGAGGTATCTGAATACCCAGCGCCAACCAGCGAAAGTGATTGTTCCCGCGACTCGGGCAATCTGCTGTCTACCTGGACACATTCACAGCGGTCGCTTGCACGATCTGTCCGTTTGCATCGCGAAATACGGGTTCGGAACCAGTCGCGTCCAGGATCACAATTGTCTCACTGTCTGCCGGCAGGTCTGAAGGAACGGCGAACGCTGAATCATAGCGGACTCCTCTGGTCACCCGTGCCGCCAGAATCTTTCCGGGGAAGAATCGCTGGTTCTGTCCGTTCGGCAGCAGGGTGGAATCGACGCCTCCGATGAACAAGCCGCCTCTTGTATCACTCAGTTCAAAGTTCTGAGTCTGCTGTGACACAAGACGGCCATTGATATACAGCTGCATTTGAGCACCATCGAAGGTCGCTGCGATGTGACTCCATCGATCCTGCGCCAGCACCTCAGCACTGGAACGAACATCCGGCGAATCGGGCAGCTGCCTCGCGGTTCCGAGCAGCCCGTTTTCGTTCATGTAGATCGCCATCCAGCTCGGGCCCAGCCATGTCACCAGATTACTCACCTGATACCTGTCCGCCCTCGCGATTACTTCGATGGTGTATGATGAGTCCTGTTCCGGCGTCAGCTGAGGAATGCCGATGTAACTGCTTGAACCATCAAACTGCCAGCCGCCGCTGATGTTCAAATCTGCTGACTTGCCATTGGCTTTGGAATTTCCTGGCACCCGGGCGGTCCCCTGATTCAAGTCCTTTGGTGGCACGTTTGAGTCAATCACGGGCACGTCATTCGAATTATCGTCCTGCTGTGGTGTTGAGTTTTCCTGACGGCCATCACCTTGATTCCAGAAGACCAGCGTGATGACGCTCAATATCACGATCCCCGCAGTACCGCCAATCAGCAGTGGCTTTGAAGTTTGCTTTCGGACCGGGCGTGATATCATCCGAGTCTTCTCTGGCTCAGCAAACTGAAACTCCGTCGGCGCCGGGTTGATTTCGCCAGCAGCACTGACGATCGACATCTGAGCGATCAAGTCACGCATCTCGGCCGAATCAGATCCGTCAAGCCGCTGCTCCCGCAGTTGCGACAAACGGTCTGCAACTTCCTTCGCCGTTTGAATTCGTGCGGCAGGATCCTTCGCGATCATGGACTGGAACAACGCATCCAGCGACACGGGAATCCGGGAATCGATCTGGCGCAGCGATGGAACAGGCTGATTCACATGCGACAGTATCGTATCAACCTGAGAGACACCGGTATAAACAGGTCGGCCCGTCAGCAGAAAATGCAGCGTGCAACCAAGACTGTAGATGTCGGATCGAGCATCAGCGCGACGAGTATCCCGCGCCTGTTCCGGTGGCATGTATGCTGCGGTGCCCATGACCACGCCCGTGTCGGTCAGTCCGCTCTCCTGTTGCTTCGCAGCATCGGTCTCCAGCCGAGCCAGTCCCATATCAAGGATCTTGACAACGCCTTCACGACTCAACAGCAGGTTCGCCGGTTTGATGTCCCGATGAATGACTCCCTGCGAATGAGCATACGCGAGTCCGTTGGCAGCCTGAAGGAGCACATCCATCGCCTGAATGACACTCAATGGTCCATGCTGGCGGACGTGATGATCGAGATCGCTTCCTTCAACGAGTTCCGTGACCAGAAAGTGCACGCCGTCGTGACTTCGTGCATCAAGAGCCGTCACCACATTCGGGTGAGAAAGCCTGGCCGCGGCACGAACTTCCCGGTCAAATCTCTGACGCAGCGATTCGTTATTCTGAATCTCGGGCTTCAGGACTTTCAGAGCCACCTCGCGGCCCATCCGTTCATGAACGGCACGATAAACCGCGCCCATTCCGCCGCCGCCCAGACGACTGAGGATTCGATAGTCTCCCAGAAGTTCCGGAAGCGTCGCGGACGCTGGTTCCGGAGTTGCGGAAAAAGTCGTCGGCTCCGAGCCACCTGCAAGCTGACTCTGAAGCCATTCCTTCTGGACAGTCGGAAAACGACGCTGCAGTTCTTCAATGGTCACTGACTGCCCGGACTTCTGCCGGTATTCGATTTCAAGCGGCAACAGTTCTGCCAGTCCCGCGCGACGGTGTTTTGTGTCCAGCTCCTTCAGCACAGTTTCAACCCGCATGGGCACGCCGGATCGCCACGACTGTTCAAAGCGATTGCACAGACGATCGATGGTCAGCATGACCTCTTCTGGCAGCCGTGCGAATTCCCGATCGTCGCGAGGCTTCACAGATCTTCGTCCTTCTCCCAGACCTGAGCAATCACAATCATCTTTCGATCAACGGAACGCACTGAGCACCCGATCTTGTCTGCGATTTCCCGGTGGCTGTACCCATCCATCCTTAACAGGGCAATTCGAACCAGTTCATCATCGCCTTTGGAACGCAGCTTGTTCAACAGTCGCTGGAGCTGATCCGATAATTCGGCCGCAAATTCCGGCGTCGGTTCCTTTCCCAGAAGTTCATTCAGAAGCGAACTTGTGCTGTCGGAGCTGTCCCGTCGCACTTTGGCACCGCCGCCGCGTCGAAGCCGATTGTTCTTTCGAATCAAATCCACAGACTTGTTGGCAGTGATCACCATCAGCAAGGGCCAGAGACTGTCAGAATCCAGCAACTGCGGAAACCGTCCATCCCGGGCACCAAGGCAGAAACTTCGGAACGCGCTGAGGGCAACATCCTCCTCGTCTGCGACAGCTTTGGCCGCTCCCTCCAGCCTTCGTCTCGCAAGCGTAACCATCTGCTGAAAGTACCGCTCCCATAACCTCTGCGCCGCCACCGAGTCGCCTGCTCGAAGCTGCTGGATCCATTCGGTTACGGACGAGTCGGACATGGGTTACGTTCTTGGTTCTTGGTACGTGGTTCTTTGTTTTTGGTTTGTTGTTAAGGACTTCTCAGGCTGGTCGTCAGGCAGCTGCAGACTGTTGACCTCCTGGTGTTTCGCACCCGAAACGTCAGTGAGGGATCAAGACCGTCAGATGATCCACAATCACGCCTCGCTGACGCCGCTGACGCGACGGGCTGGGATGGATCAACAGCGACCAGACATCGGTCATCCGCACTTTCATTCAAGGAGGATCGTAACCGCCGGGGTGCCATGGGTGGCAGCGACAAACTCGCATAACTCCCTTGAATCCGCCTTTGATGGCTCCGTACTTTTGAACAGACTGAATGAAGTAACGACTGCAGGACGGATGAAAACGACAGTTCCGCCCCAGCCACGGGCTGAGTGTCAGCTGATAGGCTCGAACGGCAAGGATCATCAGCAAACCTGGCAGATTCCAGATCCATCGCCCCAGTGTCATTGACCTTTGATCAAACTGCTGAGGCTCCGGATTGACCGCACCGAACTTCATCGCGGGTTCCGGTGGATTCTCGTGACCGCAATCATGATCCTCAGGCTGCACTCGCCTGCTCCCCGATCGTCTGACGTTGTTCGCATTTCTGAACTTGCTCGGGCGACTGGTAACCAAATCGCTGCGCCCACGGATTGAGATACGGGGTGACTCGTCCCAGAAAGGCCGCATCGAACTTGTACGAGTTGGTGCGATATCCTTCGAGGCTTTCTGCGTATCGTTCCAAAGCCGGCTTCATTTCTTCCCAGCCATTAAGTCCCAGTGCCTGATAGATCTTCTCGACCGTCTGCACCGGGTTTCTGGTGACTTCTTCATGGCGGACTTCGACCAATTGCCCTTCAGGAATCAGACCTTTCTGCTTTTCCCACTGTTCCATGATCAGTGAGTACCGGCGAGACACGAAGTCTTCCAGCTGATCGGCCTGCGAATCCTGCAGCGAAAGCTGATCTGTGAATCGATCCATCAGCTTCATCGTTGATGCGTGCACCAGCCAGGGATTGCGGACGACATGAATAAACTTCGCGTTGGGGTACATTTCCAGGACCGTCGAGATTCGTCCCAGGTTCGGCGGATTCTTCAGCAGCAGTCGCTTTCCTCCGCAGGCGTACGAAACTTTGCGAAGCAGGTAATCACACGCTCGCTTCCAGTGCGTTCGATCTGCTTCAGAGACTCCTTCGAACAGCACGGTTGTTCGAAAGGTCTCTTCTGCGATGCGAGGAAAAAAGTAATTCAGGTAGTGACTCATGTGAGTCATGCCAGCCAGAGCAAAGTCTTCCGACATTGGCTCATCGATTCCCAGAGGCACCGCATCCATCGGACGACTCTCAGGAAGTCGTCGCTTCAGAATTAATCGTGCCAGCCAGCCCCACGTCAGGAACCCGTTCGGAATCGCGCAATGCAGCATCGTGACGCTGGCAAACTGTGAATCCTGAAGCATCAGGTTGTGCATGTTGGTCGTGCCGCTTCGCCAGTGCCCGATGATGAAGACCGGTGGCTCCTTCAACTGGTGTCGGCGAATCGACAATCCAAACAGGACTCGTTCCAGCATCCGAACAGGAATGGTCGCAATCACGAACAGTGTGATTCGAAACGCGTGCCAGCGATAACCGGGATCAATCTGCTTTCCATAACGAAGCAACAACTGAAGCCAGTTGCGAAGCGTCGAAAAGCACAGGATGTGAGGCAATCGAATTCGGCTGTTGTCGGACACAGAATTCCTCCCTGAATCCCAGGAGACCGTCCTCCTGAAATCGTCACCATCACCATCTGAGTGACAAACCGCGTTGTCCGAACGAAAGAGGTTGGCTTCTTCCAGCCCCTTCATCGATCGCACTCACCAGACCTTCGTGTTTTCTCGTGTCCCGAATCAAAGATCGAGGTCGAAAGTGTTATTTTCAGCCTGAATTTCAAACGTCAATACTCCCTTGTCGATCTCCTTACGATCCTCAACCGTCGGCCCCGGAGCGACTTTGCCCATATCCACAACCATCACACGATGCTTGCCTGGAACCGGGCCAGCATTCGCCGGGATTGAGTACTTGCCGTCACGAACCATGGCCCAGCCGGTTGGAGCGTGTGGGTTGTCAGGAACGAATGCAACACTTCCCCAGCTGAGTGGTTGCCCGCTGACTTTGATCGTGCCCTGAAGAGCAGCACGCTTCTCGCTGACCAGCAGCCCTCCCTGCCGCATCCATGTGCCTGCGGCTTCGATCCATCCCTGAAGTGCCGGGTGACCAAAGGCCATGCCGACGCCGTGTGGTCCCTGCTGATACACATGCAGTTCCGCTGGCACTCCGGCCTTGTGACATGCGGCGTAAAAGGCAAGGCTGTTCTCCGGAGGAACGCCTGTATCTTCTGACGTGTGAAACAGGAAGACAGGAGGAGTCTCCTTCGTCACTTGAAGGTCATTGGAAAGTTCCTTCAGCTGATCTTCGGTCGGATTATCTCCCAGCAGATTCTTCGCGGAACCTCGATGAGAATACTCGGCGACGAAACTGACAACGGGATATCCCAGAATTCCAAAGTCCGGACGACAGCTCTGACGATCCACAGCATCAGCAGCATTCGCATCGCCGCGATCAAAATGAGTCACTGCGGTCGATGTCAAATGACCGCCCGCTGAAAACCCCATGATGCCAACTCGAGCGGGATCGACACCGAACTCCTTTGCGTTCGCTCGCACCAGCCGGATGGCTCGCTGAGCATCCTGCAGCGGAATCGGATGACGATAAGGATTCAGTCGGTAGCGAAGAACAAACGCCGTGACGCCCATCCGATTGAAAAACTTCGCCGGCTGAACACCTTCATGATCAGTGGCATGCAGAAAGTACCCGCCGCCGGGACAAATAATGACTGCAGCTCCGTTCGCCTTTTCTCCCGCAGGATAGACCCAGAAGCCAGGCTTGTCCGCGTCGGCTTGTCCATTCGCCCCCGGTGCGCCGTCCGGCCACAACAGGCGAAATTCAGGATCTGCAGCCAGCGTGCTGGAACTCATGAGTACAACGACTCCCAAAAGAACATTCAGGAAAACGGCCACGCGATGGGGTTTCAGATTCTGCACGGTGAGCTCCGTCGAAAGGCGTGTCTGGAAGGCTGTTGAATTCATGACATTCGGAACCCGAATCGTCAGTGAGGGATAAAAAGCCGCAGGATTATCCACCGAAATGCCTCGCGAACGCAACGGGTTGGGATAATTCAACAGCCTGCTGGACAGGTCAGTTTGCGATCGATCGCCACCGAACAGATTTGCGAGGCAACGAACGGCCTTCGAACTATAGCACTCCGTTGTCGCAACGAGAACAGTCGTGAGTCTTCAAACGTTGCAGGCGAACGTTACGATCCGTTCTTCCATTCACGCTTTAATCAATGCAAGACAAAACGATGATCCGAAATTCCTGGCACTTCGTGATGGCTCTGACGCTGCTTGTCATGACATCACTCGGAAGCACCTCTGTTTCGGCTGACGAAAAGCAGCCGCGTCCCAGGCTGCAGCTGATCAATGGCAGTGATCAGACCGCAGAAGTGTTCTGGCTGAAGGATGGCGGAGAGAGGGTGTCGAACGGAAAGATCGAGCCCGGAAAAGACAGGACGATCACAACAACCATCGGCCACAAGTTTTTCATCACAAACGGCGACGGCAGCAAGGACATCTCCGTCGAATCAAAGCAACTGATTCAGGCGGTGCGATTTGACTTCGAAGATAAAGATGGCATACCGGCGTTCTACACTCAGCGAGCTTCTGCGGGCGGTTATCCGGTTGTTGCATCAGCTGACGTCAATCCGTATGCACTCAAGGAAGCCGTTTACCTTATTGATCTGATGCTCGCAAAACGGCCCGACGTGCGCAAGGCGATGATCGAAAGCGGCTCGCGCATGTGCATCATCGGCTGGAATGAGTTTACGACCGATCAGCCGGAATTTCGGCAGCTTGCCGAACACCCCATGCGAGAATTTCCGGGACTGGATGCCCGCGATTTCTGGGACGCCCGCGCACGAGGACTCGGCGGCAGTCAGGACGATCCGTTTTGTTCGTGTGGTGAGGAAAACCTGCTGTGCTACAACGGCGATCCCTACTCAACGGAGAACATCCTGATTCACGAGTTCGCTCATAACATTCACCTGCGAGGTCTGATCAATGTGGATCCGACCTTTGATGATCGTCTGAAGAAGGCCTACGACAGCTCGATGGAAGCGGGATTGTGGAAGGGCAAATATGCCAGCGTGAACCATCATGAATACTGGGCCGAAGGAGTTCAGTCGTGGTTCGACAACAACCGCGAAGACGACCACGATCACAATCACGTGAATACTCGCAAAGAGCTGGTCGAGTATGACACAGGCCTTGCCGACCTGTGCCGAGAAGTCTTCGGCGACACGGAGCTTCGCTACACCAAACCTCAAACACGCCTGACCGGACATCTGGAAGGCTACGATCCCTCAAAGGCACCAACCTTCACCTGGCCAGAACGCCTGCAACTCGCCAAACGCATGATTCGCGAACAGGCAGAGGCTCGTAATAAACAAGCGAATGAGAAGAAGTAAGACGCAGCGAAATGGGGCAGGGACAACTCGGCGGAAATGATCAGCCAATTCCGCCAAAGAAGACCGCTCCAAAATTGTCAGAGCTTCTGCTCAGGGGAGCATTCGACGGGATCATCTTGAGGGCCTGTATTGCAACTGCGAAACTGACCACGGTCTAACCCGACGTGGACTTCAAACCCACAGCATCATGAAATGGAACAGGCTGGAGTCAGTCGCATGCCTCGAACAACACTTCTCATTGCATGGTTCATCCTGTTTTCGAGCAGCATCGGGTGTGCACTGGGTGGCAACGTCGCTCATAGTGATTCTCTGCACGCTGACCAGCGACAAACGGACTACTCAAAGCAGGATGTCAGCGGTCAATTGTCTTTGGACGAACTGAAGCCCGGGCAGAAAGTTCGAGTGTTCGCGAGCATGTCGGCACCCAAACAAGACGCAGAGAATGTAAACAGCGAACAGACTGCTTCCGTGGAGATGTTCTTTGCCCTCGACAAAGTGACAGGCAGAGTCGTATCCGCCGATTCCGACCAAATCGTTCTTCGTGACGTTGTCATCATGTCGGAACGTCCTGTGGATTCGGGCTTTCTGAAATATGTCGCGGCACCTTTGCTCTTCGGTCCGTCGGGTGGAGTGCTCATGAAATCTCACTACACAGAAGTGCCCGGAGATTTGTCGCTGTCGCGACCGATGATTCGCAGCATCCAGGAAATGTCTGAAACGGAAGCCGCTCAGCTCGAGGCAGATGTCTCCGATGTTCGCCCAAAGTACGTAGCAGTTGATTTCAGCGTGGGCTCGTAGTGATCATGAGCTCGAATGGCTTTCACGGGTTCACAGCGCATTGGTTATTGCAAATTGAGTATTGAAAAATGCAAAGTGGTAACGCAATCGACACAGCTCATTTTGCACTTTTCAATCTCCAATAATCATTAATCATTTCTTCCCACCGCCGAAAAGTGCCGCTCGGCAGGCGGCACCTACTGTAGGTCCTTTCTGCCGGAAAGGACTTTCGCCGTTAGGCGAATCTCGTTCTGGCACGTTCATCATTCAAGCCCTCGTGCCATATAGCGATCTCATGGCGATGCCCTTCCCACGCTGGGCTGTGAAGAACGTGGAAACCAACAGGGACGC
>JAEUII010000291.1 GCA_016795145.1 Planctomycetaceae bacterium | reverse complement strand
GAATCTCGGCGGAGTTTCTTCAAAGCTGCCTTCCATTGTCTGCAGTGACAACGACTCCGGTGTTCCTTTGCGGTCCGACGGAGATGACTCGTGTTGTGCGAGAACAGCTGGCTTCGCTGGGTGTTCCGGAGCAATGTCTCCACGTTGAATCATTTGGGGGAGCAAAGACACCCGTTGCTGTGTCGAAGGTGGTCGAACAAGCGTCTTCATTTGCTGTAACGTTTGTTCGCAGTCAGAAGGATGCTCAGGTTGATCCAGCCACAACGCTTCTGGAGGCAGCCGAACAGCAGGGTGTGTCGATTGATTTTGAATGTCGGTCCGGAGTTTGTGGACAGTGTCGAGTCCGATTGATGAAGGGAACAGTCACGATGGCATCCGAGGATGCACTGACTCGTTCGGACCGATCTGATGGAATCATTCTGGCGTGTCAGGCGCGAGTCACATCGGAAGTTGAGGTGGATTGTTAGTGTTGCTTGCTGGCAAGGCGACTGGGCTCGCGAACATCGCGTAGTGCAGAGGCCGATTTCCACCGGGGTGAACCCGGTGGGGAAGCGTTGGGCGCGGGCCTGCACTGTTTTCCTGAGTCTTGATTACGAAAGTGTCTCATGTTGCGTACATGGTTGATTGGTCTTTTGGTTGTTGTGGCTTCTCTCTGCTCTGATTGTGTCAGTGGGAGCGATGAGTCGAAGAAGGGAGTTACGGAGGCTGCTCGAATGGTCCTGCCGTGTCTCTCGGACGGATCGACCTTTGATCTGAGCAAGCAGAAGGCGCGTTATGTGGTACTACACTTCCTGTTGAAGACGGAGTGTCCGTATTGTCTGAAGTACACTCGCGAGTTTTCACAGATTGCGAAAGATGAAGCGGATATTGTGCACGTGTTCCTGAAGCCCGACAACGAAGCAGAAATTCGCAAGTGGATGGATCATCTGGACGCAGAGACCAGGAAAGAGCTGCCCATGATCCTTCATGATGCGGGCGCAAAACAGGCACAGGCGTTCAAGATTCCGGATGGCTATCGTTTTCACGGTCAGAGTGTCCACTACCCGGCACTCATTATTCTGGGACCTGATCGCCAGGAAGTGTTTCGCCACGTTGGCAAGTCCAACGCTGACCGATGCACGGCCGATATGTATCGCGAGCAGATGGGAAAGTTGAAGTAATAGCCAAGTGTAGAACGGCTGTCCTCAGCCGTTTGCGATTACATGGGTTTCGTTGTTTCTGTTTGTTTGACGGGGCGTTGAAGCGATTGAGGACAATCGCTCTACCAAGTGTAGAACGGCTGTCCTCAGCCGTTTGCGATTACATGAGTTTCGATGTTTCTGTTTGTTTGACGGGGCGTTGAAGCGATTGAGGACAATCGCTCTACAAACGTCGAAGCCCGTCTTCTTTCATTGGTGTTGGAATTGCTTCATCAATTTCGTTGATGCGACGAAGTGTTTCGCTGTCGAGCACGAGGCCATCGGCGGCGAGGCTTTCTTCGAGGTGCTGGAGGGTTGTGGCTCCGATGATTGTGGAGGCAACGAAGTCGTGTTGCTTGCTCCAGGCAACGCTGAGTGCTGTCAGGGTCACACCGAGGTCATCGGCGATGACCTTCAGACGTCGCACGGTTTCACGAGTCCGTTCGTTCAGGAAACGGTCGGCGAGTCGCTGCTGACGTTCGCCCAGTTTGCGATATTCGGTGAAGCGTGCGCCTGGCGGATCGGCGTGCATGTACTTTCCGGTCAGAACTCCGCCTCCGAGTGGTGAAAATGGAAGGAGACTGATGTTCTCGCGGCGGCAGACCTGAGCGAGTTCGCTTTCGCAACGGCGGTTGATCAGGCTGAAATTGTTTTGAACGCTGTCGTAGCGGCACAGTCCGAATTTCTCTGAGGCTGCCAGGCTCTTCATGACGCCCCAGCATGTTTCGTTGCTGCAGCCGATGGCACGGATCTTTCCCTGGCGAACCAGTTCCGTCAATGGGCCCAGCACCTCCTCATAACGCATGCCGTGATCAGGCCAGTGAGTCTGATACAGATCGATGTAGTCGGTCTGCAGTCGTTTCAGACTCGCATCGACAGTTCGAACAATCTGGACCCGATCCAGCGCGGTGTGACCATGGCGAACGGGCGGGACGAACCATCCATGAGCCGGTCCTGTGATCTTTGTGGCAATGATGACAGACTCGCGTGGCTTCGTTTTCATCCAGCGGCCGACGATTTCTTCCGTGCGGCCGAACGCCTCAACGGTTGGCGGCACGGGATACATTTCGGCTGCGTCGTAGAAATCAATCCCCGCGTCATATGCTCGGTCCATGATGGCGAACGACAGTTTTTCGTCGCATTGACTGCCAAAGGTCATCGTTCCCATGCAGATGTCGGACACAGTGATTCCGCTGGTTCCGAGGCGTCGTCGTTTCATGGCGTGGTCTTTCTGAGCAACAATCGCGCTTCCCTGAGTACTCCGGTGGCGGTAGTATCTGAAACAACCGCAGGCGGTCAGTCAACAGGAGCGGTGGAATGGGATTTTCGCGATCATGGGCATCGTACGTTTCAGCATGCGTGGTTTGCGTGCTGTTCGCGATGTCGAATTGTGTGGCAGCCGACGAGATCGCTCGGTTCGCCGATCACGTGCGCCCGCTGCTCGTGTCGAAGTGCCTGTCGTGTCATGGCCGCAACAAACAGGAAGGCCAGCTCCGGCTTGATCAGAAAACTCACGCGCTGGCTGGTGGCGATCGCGGTCCATCGATTGTTCCGGGTGATGCGAACGGAAGCTTGCTGATTCAGGCAGTGAAGGGCAGTGACCCGGATTTTCTGATGCCGCCGAAACAGCCGCTGTCTGCGGACGAGGTTCAACTGCTGACCGACTGGGTGAATTCCGGTGCCGCGTGGCCTGAAGATGCCGTCGCACTGTTTGATGATCATCCCGATTTCGCTGCCGCGCTAAGGAATGGAAAGGGTACAGCAAGACTCTCGACGGACGCTCCATATTCCGGTGTTGCCAGTCTGACGATGACTCCCCTTCAGCGCGATGCGAAGACGATACCTGGCTGGAACTTTGAGATTCGCGAACAACCTGCGGAAGGACAGTACCGCTTCCTTCGGCTGGCATGGAAGAAACAGGGTGCTGGCAGCATCATGCTCGAGCTGGCTCGTGATGGTGAGTGGCCAGAACCGAACGATGCGCGAGGACGTTACGTCGCGGGACCGAATACGACGGGCTGGCAGGCTGTGTCGGTCAGTGAGCAGGCTCCGACGGAGTGGACGGTTGTGACAGTCGATCTGTGGAAAGACATCGGTGAGTTCACTCTGACCGGCTGTGCGCCAACATGTGATCAGGGAGAGATGGCTTGGTTCGACATGATGATCCTTGGACCAACCGTGGAATCTCTGGACGCTTATCGAATGATCCCTGCGAGTGATTCGGAGAAAGCGGGCGATGCGTTTGCTGACGAACGAAATCCGATTCGTCGCTTGTTTGGTGGAGAGCGACTGGATCTTTGGTCGCTGAAGATTCCCGTGAAAGTTCCTGTCCCTCAGGAGGCTGCTCATCCGGTTGATGCGTTCATTCAGCAGGCTCAGAGTAAAGTCGGGATTGCGAGCTCACCCAAAGCAGATCGCAGAACACTGATTCGACGACTTACCGTTGATCTGACGGGACTGCCACCATCAGCGAAAGATGTGGACGCGTTTGTGCAGGACGAATCAGAGCAGGCATACGAGAACCTTGTGGATCGACTGCTCGCATCTCCTCGTTACGGTGAGCGGCAGGCGCGTTACTGGCTGGATGTGGTTCGTTACGCTGATACTCATGGCTACGAACGTGACGAATACCGCCCGCTCATCTGGCAGTACCGCGATTATGTGATTCGATCGTTCAACTCGGACAAGCCGTTTGATCAGTTCGTCAAAGAACAACTTGCTGGTGATGAGTTGGTGTTGGGTGAACCTCACACTTCCGATCAGGCAGATGCTTTGATTGCCACAGGGTATTTGCGGCTTGGTCAATGGGACAGTACCGCTTCGATCTTTCAGGAAGAAGACCGACTGCGAGCAGAAGTGCAGGCGGACCTGACGAACACGACAGCCTCGGCTTTTTTGGGACTCACCATGTCCTGCTGTCAGTGTCACGATCATAAGTACGACCCGCTGTCGCAGGCGGACCATTATCGAATGCGAGCCTTCTTTGCCGGGATCAAGTCGCACGATGATCTCGTGATTGACGTACCGGAAGTTCGTGAAGAGATCGAAGCGCACAACGGGCCGCTCGAGGAGAAGATCGCAACACTGAAGGCGATGCGTCCGAAGAAGCCTGATTCAGACGAAGAGAAGACTCAGGTCGAGGCGCTCGACAAAGAGATTGCTGCGCTGGAAGCTCAGAAGAAGAGTCCGCGTGTGGCGATGGGTGTGCGTGATGCCGGGCCCGTTGCCGAGCCCACGTTTGTCCTGTACCAGGGCGATTTTCATTCACCGCGGGAACAGGTGAGTCCAGGATTTCCGTCGGTTCTGTTTCCGGGATCCGTCATTCCTGAATCGCCTTCCCAGGAGACGACCGGCCGGCGACTTGCCCTTGCAGAATGGATCACTTCCGAAAAGAACCCGTGGACGGCTCGCGTGCTTGTGAATCGAATCTGGCAGCAGCATTTCGGAACGGGTCTCGTCGCAACTCCGAACGACTTTGGATACACCGGAACTCGGCCCACACATCCGGAGCTGCTCGACTGGCTTGCCATCTGGTTGATGGAGAATGACTGGTCGGTGAAGAAGCTACATCGACTGCTCGTCATGTCGGAAACGTATCAGCAGGCTTCTGTGATGGCGGATGATTCCGATGCTGCGAATGCTGCAAAGGCGTCATCAGTTGATCCGGAGAATCAGCTTCTCTGGCGACAGAACATTCGGCGTCTGGATGCCGAGACATTGAGAGACAGTTTGCTGGCGGTTTCGGGACTGTTGAGTTCCTATGACTCAGGCCGACCGATGTGGCCAGCGGTTCCCGATGATTTGCTGCATGCACAGCCGGCCATTCTTGAAGCACTCAAGAATGATGACGGAGGGCGCATGCAGGGCTGGTACACGGATCCGGTTGATCAAGTTGACGTGCGCAGTTTGTTTGTGATTCGAAAGCGATGCCTGCCAGTTCCGTTCCTGCAGGCCTTCGATCTTCCGGATTCAACGGTGTCCTGTGCGCGGCGCGATACAACGGTTGTCGCACCTCAGGCTCTGATGCTTCTGAACAGTCCGGAAGGGATTCGTTATGCAGACGCGTTTGCGGATCGAATTCTGGCCGCGGCGAAATCAGAAGACACGCAGGCGGATCAGAGTCATCAGCAGGTCATTCAAGCGATTTTTCGTGAAGCGTTGTTGCGAGACGCAGATATCGAGGAGCTCAGATTGTCCAGAGAGATGTTGGCCGATCATCTAAAGCGACATCGCGAATCGGGACGCTCGGATGATGCACTCAGGCTTGCCGTGCGAGACCTCTGTCGAGCCATTTTGAATGTGAATGAGTTTATGTATGTTGACTGAAACTCGTTTCTCAGCGTGCCCGGACCGACGCACGTTCTTTACTCACGCAGCGTCGGGATTTGCCAGTGTCGCGCTCAGTGCGATGCTGGCTCAGGAATCGCGCGCTGATGGCGTTGCGGCGGCTGATCGACTGAATCCACTGGCGGAGAAGATTGCGCAGCGAGCAGCGACGGCGAAGCAGGTGATCTTCCTGTTTCAGTATGGCGGACCATCCACCTTTGATCTGATAGATTACAAGCCGGATCTGTTGCGGCTGCACGGCCAGCCTGTTCCGGAGTCACTGAAAGCACACAAGGACAAAGTTGGCGGAGTATTCAATCACTGCAAAGATGAACTGCTCGCAGGACCCTGGCGATGGGCTCAGCACGGAGAAAGCGGCGCATGGTTTTCGGAGTTGCTGCCGCAGACGGCTCGGCATGCGGACGACCTGTGTTTCGTTCGATCCATGTACAGTGACAGTTCCAACCACGCGCCGGCAACGTACTTGATGAACACGGGGGCGATCCTGGGAGGACGACCGAGTCTTGGATCGTGGCTGACGTACGGTCTCGGGTCGATGAACCAGAATCTGCCTGGCTACGTGCTGTTGTATGAAGTCGGTGGGCTTGGAGGATCGGCGAACTGGAGCAACGCATTTCTTCCCGCGGCCTACCAGGGAACTCAGTTTCGTCACATCGGCCCACCGGTCTTGAATCTGTCGCCACCGGAAGAGCTGGCTTCCGTGCAGCGATCAACGCTCGATTTTGCTCAGACGCTGAACCGGAAACACGCCGCCGCCAGGGCATCCGTTCCTGATCTGGATGGAAGGATCGCATCGTACGAACTTGCCTATCGCATGCAGTCGGAGGCGCTGGACATTGGTGAGTTGGTACAGGAGACCAGGGAGACCCAGGAAGCGTACGGCATTCACGATTCGAACGAAGCGATGGCGAAGTACGGACGCATGTGCCTGCTGACGCGGCGACTGATTGAGAAGGGTGTTCGCATCGTGCAAACCTACAATGCGGTCGACAAACTCGGCTGGGACAGTCACAGCGACAACACGGAGTTTCATGAACGTAATGCGGCTCAAACGGACCGACCGATCGCAGCGTTGTTGTCCGATTTGAAGCAGCGCGGACTTCTTGATTCGACTCTTGTGATCTGGGCCGGCGAGTTTGGACGGACGCCGATGCTGCAGGGAGAATCCGGCCGCAATCACAATCCTTATGGCTTCAATGTGTGGATGGCCGGCGGTGGAGTCAACGCGGGAACCAGCATTGGAGCGACTGACGAAATTGGCCTT
>JAEUII010000257.1 GCA_016795145.1 Planctomycetaceae bacterium | reverse complement strand
CCGCCATTGCCGCTCGAATCAGTTGTTCGCACAGCCTCTTAGGTCCACCGGAGCGGTTTAGGTGGAGTCGGAATGGCGGCGAACGGTCACCAGCGTGGAGCTGGCGCAACAACATGCTACTTCATGGGGGTCGCTCCTTGCGAGCCACGAAGTAATTGATGTGATGGAACACCACATCCTTCTTAGTAGGGAGCGACCCTGCCAAGGTCGATCGATCAGACAGCCATTCCGATCAATCAGACGTACGCAAGGCATGGAGGCCGTGCGCACTTCTTTTAGACAGAAAAACGGAATTAGACAGAAGATTGATTCTGCCTAATCTGGTGGGTATTCTGTATAATTCCCTAGGGTATGTCAAGCTGCTCCGAGGAGAGTGTACCCAAAAGTCCGTGTTTTTGTCCATCTTGGAGTTTGCATCATGAATTCAGGAAGCCCTTTGCACCCGGAAAGACAGAATCAAACACAGTCTGTCGTCAATTCGCCGCAGTCCCCAAAACTGCTGACTCAAGTGCGCAACAAAATGAGGTTGTTGCATTACTCAATCCGAACGGAGTCTGCTTATGTGGACTGGATTGTCAGGTTTCTGCGGTTTCATCGGACTGCGGACGGCAACTGGCAACATCCCTCTTCACTTGGCGGGCCACACATTTCTGAATTCCTGACTCACCTCGCGGTCGAGCGACAAGTCTCGGCCAGTACTCAAAACCAAGCGCTGTGTGCTCTCGTGTTTCTTTATCGACAGGTGCTTGAACTGGATCCGGGACGCCTGGATGGAGTCCGTGCAAAGGGGCCGGAGCGAATTCCCGTTGTTTTGTCGCACGATGAGGTTCGCAGGATTCTGGAGGCGTGTCCTTCAGGCAGTCTGGTGCGGCTTTTTTGCGAACTATTCTATGGTACGGGGATGCGGTTGCTGGAGGTTTGCCGACTGCGAATCAAGGACATTGATTTTCAGCGGCGGCAGATTCTTGTTCGCGATGGAAAAGGAGAAAAGGATCGGGTGGTTCCGTTCCCCGATCGTTGCCTTGAACCGATGCGGCAGCAGATCGAAAGAACTCGCGAGTTGCATCAGAGTGATCTTGCCGCGGGATATGGTTCCGTGTGGCTGCCTTACGCGATCGCAGAAAAGTATCCGGCGGCGGCTCGTGAGTTTCTCTGGCAGTTTGTGTTTCCGGCAGGACGGATCAGCACGGATCCTCGGTCAGGTGCGTTTCGCAGGCACCACGTGCATGAGAATTCCGTTCAGAAGCTTGTGCGAGCTGCCGTGCTTCGTGCGGGAATTGACAAGAAGGTCAGTTGCCACACGTTTCGACACAGTTTCGCAACTCATCTTCTGGAGTCCGGGGCGGATATCAGAACGGTCCAGGAACTGCTGGGGCATTCGGATGTGAGCACCACGATGATTTATACTCATGTGCTGCAGCAGGGGCCGATGGGTGTGCGAAGCCCGTTGGATCGGTTGTAGGTGCATGGGGCGGTGCGGTGCGGTGCGGTGCGGTCGCGTTAGGTTGCGGGATTTTGGCAATGAGTTGTGAGGTAAACGGCCGCCCCGGTTGGGGCTTTTGGATTTTCGTGCATCGGAAACCTGGGCCGAGTGGCGCCGAGTGGCCCAGGCTAGGTAAATGGGTGGGCCGTTGGCCCGGAACGGCGTGGGACGATTTCATGCAACCCCGTTTGCGTTATCTGCGATGATCTGCGTTCATCTGCGGTGTGAAATTGTGTTGGTTCCCGTGTGCGCGGGAATGACGGGTTGGGGTGGTGTACCGGGAAGCTGACGTGTCCGCGTGCCTTGCCTTGGGAGCACTGGGTGCCGGGGACTCGGAGGACTGACGTCCTGCCGCTCGCCTTTAGTTGCGCGGAGGAATCGCGAAGTGCAGAAACGCAATCAGGGGACTGACGTTGGTGTGAAACGTGGGATGCGGCGGGGCCCTCCCCCGAGCTTGCTGGCGCTCGCTCGACCCCTAGTATGTGGCGAACCAGCAGTAATTGTTGCTCCCCATCGGCGATGGTTTTAAGGTGTCCCGATCCGGCATGCATCCGGAACTGGACGGCCATGCAGGTCGATCAACAACCCCTTGGTGTCAAACACCGCTTG
>JAEUII010000191.1 GCA_016795145.1 Planctomycetaceae bacterium | reverse complement strand
CCGTTCTACAATTCTGCGAATTCGCAAAGTCTGAGATTACCGAAACGACGTTCCGCAGCGACAATGTGCTTCGTGTTCGAAACTGTCTTTGCTCCTGTCCGAGAACCGATCCATGTCGTCCAGTACACCAGCGTCCGAACTACCGAATCCGTTTGCTCCAGGCCAGGTGGCCCCGATCGCCAGCACTTTCCTTCGCAAGCGAATTCCCATTGCACTGCTCATCACTCTCTGGTGCGTACCAGCAGTGCTCAGCATGGTTGCACCCGATTCCATTGGCGCGTTCATGTTCAGTCGACTGCTGCTTCCGGCATTGTGCGGTCTCATCCTGTTTATCTGGTGGTGCTTTCAGCGAGCTGTGCCCGGGAAGCAAAGAGCGATCGCTGCGTTGGCGGCCGTTGCGGCAATCGGGCTGTCCGTATTGCTGAGCCACAAATCGGTCAACTTTATGGTCATCATGATGTACGGAATTCCGTACGGCACGACCGCAGCCTGCCTGTGGCTGATTATCGCGGGCAATGTTCAGAGCCTTCGAACAGCGGGGCTCGTCACTATTTCCGCACTGATGATCGCGGGAGTGTCTTCACTTCGAGTCCACGGAGTCACCGGAGAATTTCAATCCGAGTTTGACTGGCGATGGAACCTGAGCCCGGAAGAACGCCTTCTCGCAAAGTCTGGCGCGAATGACACGACATCTGCTCAGCCTGCAGAAACAACCACATGGACTCTTCAGCCGACCGACTGGGCAGAGTTCCGAGGCGCTGCTCGCGATGGTGCCGTGACGGTGCCTGATTTTCAGCCCGACTGGAAGGCAGCTCCGCCGAAGGAACTTTGGCGCCAGCAGGTTGGTCCAGGATGGTCCTCATTCTGCGTCGTTGACGGCCACGTGATTACTCAGGAACAGCTCGGCGAAAACGAACTCGTCATTTGCCGTAACGCTCAGACAGGAGCAATCGTCTGGAAGGTGTCTTCAGCCAGCCGCTTCGAAGAGCCGGTTGCCGGCGCTGGTCCACGTGGAACTCCAACGTTTGCGGATGGAAAACTCTACGTCCAGGGAGCCAGTGGCGATCTTCTGTGTCTGGAAGCGGCCACTGGTAAAGAGATCTGGAAGCGAAATGTTGTCAAAGAAACGGGAGCATCAATTCCCGAATGGGGATTCTCCGCGTCACCTCTGGTTTACGAAGGCCGTGTGACAACATTCGCCGGAGCAGAAAAGAAGGGGCTCATCACCTTTGATGCACTGACGGGCGAAGTGCTTTGGACTGCCGAATGTGGAAAGCTCTCCTACTGTTCGCCTCAGATCAGCACGATCGGCACTGAAGCTCAGATGCTGTTTTGTTCCGATACCGGACTGATTGCTCTGGAACCGTCCACTGGGAAACTACTTTGGAATCACGAATGGCCGACTGGCGGTGTTGCGAGAATCACGCAGCCAGCCGTACTGCCGAATGCAGATGGTACCAATGATGTCCTGATCGGGACGGGGCTTGGTGTCGGGCTTCGACGCATCCATATTGCGAAGGAAGGCGATGCGTGGAAAGTCTCGGAGACCTGGACGACGACTCGCTGCAAACCTTACTTCAACGACTTTGTCATTCACGAAGACCATCTGTACGGCTTCGATGGCACGATCTTTATGTGCGTTCAGCTCTCCGATGGCGAGGTGAAGTGGCGAGCCCGCGGATACGGAAGCGGGCAGGTTCTGCTGGTGAAGCCTTCCGGTCACTTGATCATTCTCTCCGAGACAGGTGACCTGAGCGTGGTTGCCGCGAAGCCAGACAAGCACAGTGAACAGTCGAAGATCCATGCGATCGATGGAAAAACGTGGAACCATCCGATCGTGGCCGAAGGCAAGTTGTTTGCTCGAAACGGTGTCGAAGCGGTTTGCTTTGAACTCGGGCCTTCCGCAAGCACATCTGCAAGCGAACCGGCGTCCGCAGATACGGCAAAGTGACCCGAGCTGTTTCGCTAACGGGTGGCCGTTGATGAAGCCTCGCCACTTCTGTCGTACCGCTACGCTCTTCCCAAACTGCCTGCATGGACGGACAGGAAGAGTCGAAGCGCGGTCGTGGCATGAATTTGGTGACACCTACAGAATTCCCCCAGGCAGGCGCCATACTTAGGCTGCAGATCGATGTTCGCGTGACTGGTGCATTCGCACTTCGCGCTGAAGGGGCCCATCAGCTGCAGCGTTGTCCAAGCCTGTCTGTTCGTGGAATTCTCTCCATCAAGGTGTCTGCAATGGGATTGATCAAAGAGTTCAAAGACTTTGCTCTCAAGGGCAATGTCGTGGATATGGCAGTCGGTATCATCATTGGCGGAGCGTTCGGAAAGATCGTCTCATCGCTGGTCGGTGACATCATGATGCCGATCATCGGCTACTTTCAAAAGGGCGCCAGTATTGGTGCACAGTTCCTTTGGCTGGGTGAAGGCGAAAAGCCAGCCTCACTGGACGCCGCGGTCAAGAGCGGTCAGCCTTACATTGCCTGGGGCCCGTTCGCTCAGTCAACAATCGACTTCGTCATTGTCGCATTCGCTCTCTTCATGATCATCAAGGTTATGAACACCGCAAAGAACCGACTGGAAAAGCCAGCCGCTGCTGCGGCTCCAGCAGCACCGCCGGAAGACGTTCTGCTGCTGCGTGAAATCCGCGACGCGCTTGCCAAAGGTGCCGCGAAATAGTCGAACACCGTGACGGTTGAAACAAAAAAGGCCGCACTGAAGTTCTCAGTGCGGCCTTTCGTTTTGTGGACGTTTGACTTCGGTTCAAAGTCTCGCGGCCAACGAGTCTACTTCACCTTCTTGAACCGCATGCCAGTATCGGTCGAGTCGCCACTGATCATCTTGAACTGCATCTCGTCGGTACCGAACATTGTGATGTCAGCCAGCATTGCTCCACCGGAATCCGGCTGCAGAGCCAGTTGGTTCTGATCCACCGCGAAGACACCTCGCACGGACTGGCGATGGTCGTCACGTTCAAACAGCCAGGTGAAGGAACCATCTTCCTTAATTGTCAGATCAAAGGTGGCATTCTGCTGAGAGGCCTTCCAGTGTCCGTATAGGACTTCCTTCGCAATGGCCTTTTTCGTTGACGACGTATCACCAGGATCTGCTGCAGCAGCTGCAGCCGGAGCCGCCGGAGTCGCTGAAGCGTCCGTGCTTGCTGCCTTTGGCGGCGTGGTCATCGCGACCAGTTGCTTCAGTAGTCGGTCGTCGGGATTCGACTGCTGGGCGATCACAAACTGCCCGTTGGCCTGGTCAGGATGTCCCGCAACAAGATAGTGATAGCCAAGGAGGAAGTGCCCATCTGCAGATGCCGGATTGGTCTTCGTGTATTCCTCGAGCCCTCTCAGCTGTCCGGTGTAAACATCGTTCGATGAATACAGAGTGCTCATTGTGGTCCAGTCCCAGCCGGGACCAGCGGACAGAACACCGTACACCGCAGAAGCGGCTTCCGCGTATCGTCGAACCGCAAACAGCGTCAGACCGCGGAACTCGTGCACAGCCGCATCATGCTCGGCATGTCGAACGGCTCGATCAGCGCCCCGCAGTGCTTCATCAAAGTTGTTCTTGTAGAAGTCGTCGCGAGCCTTTGCGAGCTCACGTTCTGCAATCTTCTGATCCGACGTCTGAACGGGCTGCTGAGCTTCGCCATTGGCCGACGGCTCTCCGGATGACTGGTAGATGACGATCGGCTGAGAATAATTGTAGGTTGCCGACGGCGTGTAATACGGATTGTAGTAGCCCCAGTAACCCCACGAATACCCGATCCGGTTCACTCCCCATGCGGTCACACCAAAGGCTGCGGCCACTGGATAGTTGTTCCACATATTGTTCCAGCCAGCACCTGGATACCAGTTGTCGTGCCAGCAGTCGTGATACCAGTCACCATGGTTGGAAATCGTGTTGTCGGCCCAGTTCTGCCAGTCTTCACGATTATTGTCTCGCCAGTCCTGACGGTTGCCCTGCATGTCCTGACGGTTTCCCTGCAGGTCCTGACGGTTGGATTGCCAGTCTTCGCGACCACTCGCCATTCTCTGACTAAGGTCTCCCTGACGCTGTTCCAAAGTTTGTGCTCGGTTGGCAGCAGCATCGCCGCCCAAACCAAATCCTGCGCCGGCCCCCATGCCAGGCAGGCGTCCGGAAGAATCGAGTGCCTGAGCCCGCAGCGCGCTGAAATCGCGGTTCGCGCCGTTCAACCCGTTCCCCGCGCCGAGCCCCTGTCCTCCAAGGCCCTGGCCGCCAAGTCCCTGGCCGCCAAGTCCCTGAAGTCGGTCCAAGCCGGCGCCGTTGTTGCCGAGACCAGGTCGAGCATCCTGAAGTGGCGACCGTGATCCGAGCCCCTGGCCACCCAATCCTTGAGCGCCTAGCCCTTGTCCAGGTCGCCCCTGACTTCCGAGTCCCTGTCCACCGAGTCCCTGTCCTCCTAAGCCCTGGCCACCAGCGCCGCGGTTCCCAAGTCCTTGTCCGCCAAGCCCTTGTGCGCCGAGTCCGCCGCCAGCACCGCCACCGAATCCGCCCTGTGGCATCTGTGGACGGTTGAACGAAGGAGTACTTCCGACTCCGCCGCCGAAGTTCCGAGCGCCTCCGCCGCCTCCAGCGAAGCCTCCTCCGCCACCGCCAAACCCGCCACCGCCAAACCCGCCACCGCGGCCACCACCTCCGCCAAAGCCGCCCCGTCCAAATCCAAAGGACGTTGTGCTGGCACCAAAGAGGCAGCCAGCTGAAAGTAACAACACGAGCCAGGGAGATTTTTTCATCGTCATGCCCTCGTTTCAGTTCACACTGATTGATTTCGTTTGAAGAGGTCCAGCGATCTGACCGCAGATCGGACCATCAGTTGCCCGCAAGGCAACGTTCGCAACTTACTTTTCACCCAGCGCGGGGGCTGGAGGGCGACGCACGATTCGAACGGCTGTGCTCGGATGCAGCACATTGCCGACCGCGATGTTGCTGGTCTCAAGCTGGTAAGAATCCTGAGTGACTCTGGACAGCATTCGAGTCGCTGTGGCTCGGCTTCCATCAGGTGTCGCGCCTTCCACCTGGATCATCCAGCCGGTTTGCACTGCGGTCCATGTTCCTTCCGTGAAGGCACCGCTGTGATCGAAGGCCCAGGATCGGAAGGACTTTCGAACCGGATCCCAGCCGATTCGCTGAGTCCCCTTCAAGGTCACTTCGTTCCTGGTTCGGATGACGTAGTCCTGAAGAAGGAAGTTGCCATCTTCGGACCATTTGCAGGACGTTTCGACTCGACCATCCGGACTTTCGTCAACCCATTCACCGACCAGCCAGCCCAGCGACAGAAGATGGTGATGAGCTGTTCCAACGGCCTTCTCTTCAAAGTCTCGAAGGTTCGCAATCTTCCATTTGTCGGCTTTGCGAAGATAGACCAGCGAGTAGGCCGATTGCGTTGGAGTCTGGTCAGCTGCCATCTGTGTATGAGTGATGCCATCTTCCACAGCGACGTCAGCAGACAGTTGTCGCAGCGTCTGAACCTGCACTTCAATCTTTGCCTCTGGGTAGCTGGCAAACAGTGCAGTGAATCGCGCTTCGATTTCCGCTCGGCCACTGATCAGTGAGCCTTCGTTGTCAGTGACCTGCGCATCGTCACTGAATTGCTCCGCGACCTTTGCGGCCGAGTGCTGGTTAAAGGCTTCCACAAAATCGGCAGTCAGCTTTGTCAGGCCCTGATCAACCGGCGCGGGCGACGTTGCTTCCTGAGCCTTTGCAGCGCTGACGCCGCAACAAAGCACGGTGCACAGGAACAAAACACGAATCAGCTTCATGAGAGAGACTCCACGGCAAAATCCTGATACGTCACAGCTGCAGAGCCAAGGTGGAAAGCTGCTTCTCATGTTACCCAGCGAAGGATGACTTTTCAGAAAACGACAACGTTTGTCTGACGTTTTCGCCGAGTTCCTGCGGCTTCCGTTCAGTGCTGCCAGCACTTGTCGCTGATCTCGCAGGGAAATGTCAGGACATTTGGCTGCGTCAAACTTCCAGCAGCCAGCCTTTGCGACGGAGCCGAACTTCAATCGTGTGCAGATCCTGAACGGCCTGACTGCGATGTTCCGACACCACGAAGACGGTCGATCCGCTGCCGGACATAAAGACAGGGCGTCGAAGAATTGACTGGATTGCGACCATCAATTCGGACATCTCGGAGTTCAACACGCTGGCGGGCTGTGTCAGTCGGTTGAAGACTCGCCGCGTCAACGTGCCAATGTCGCCAGTCTTCAGGCAATCCACGACACCATCAGAACAGAGTCGAGGCGTAGTGAAGTCGACTCCTCGAAATACAGCACCCGTGCTATTGCCCTGATTTGGACGAACTGCGGCAAAGAACAGCTTTACCTTGAGCGGCACTGGTGTGACGATCTCTCCGCGTGAACTGCAGACAGCGGCACGGGCTCCGCTCAGAAGGAAATTGATATCGCTTCCCAGAGTTGCTGCGATCTCGTGCAGCACTGTGTCGGCAGCATCGGGATACCACAGGTCACGCAGTCCAGTCAGTGTTGACGCCGCATTGCTCGAACCGCCAGCCAGGCCCGACTCTGGAGGAATCTGCTTGTGCAGGATGAAGTCGGCCCCGTGTCGAACTCCGAACCGTTCACGAAACTTCTCTGCTGCTTTCAGGATCAGATTGGAACCATCCAGAGGCACGCCAGTTCGCAGGTGGTCCGGCGTTGCGTCTGAAAATCGGAGACTCAACTGGTCATCCTCTCGCTGCTGGATCGTCAGTGTGTCGCTAAACTGAGTCCGCAGCATCACGGTATCCAGCTCGTGATAGCCATCCTCCCGCCGCCGCAACACTTCAAGAAAGATGTTCAGCTTTGCGGGACAAGGAAGGCAAACCGTTTGAGATCGCAGTGGCTTCGCACCGCAACAGACTGTCTGGCTGGTGTTCAGCGAACTGCAGGGTCCTGCGGAAGAATCAGCCAGCATGGTCTCGGCCAAACGGAGTTCATGAAGAGCAGCAGAACGGTGGAATCCCAATCAATACACTTCCGGGCGAGCTGGATTTTTCCAGTGGCCGGAAGGGTCTGATCCACGAACCACGACTCCTTTTTCGTTCCAGTTCATGCCGGCTCGAACGCTGGCTGCGGCATAGCGAAGAGTGAGTCCGCAGCGGCGACGAGTCGACATATTGGGCTCGGAGCCGTGAAGCAGCAGGTCATTGTGAATGGATGCCTCACCCGCTTTCAGGTCATCGATCACGATTGGGCCGAACGACTCCGCGTTTTCAACCGTTTGATCCAGAACGTTGTGCTCTTCCGGGGAACTCTTGCGGTACGTCAAGTGCCCTGAATGATGAGAGCCAGCGATGAATTTCATGCAGCCGTTGTCGAGGTCTGCGTCATCGATGGCCAGCCAGACAGTCACTGCATGCGATGGTGAAAGCGGCCAGTAGCTTGCATCCTGGTGCCACGCGACCGCACGTCCGTCACCAGGCATCTTGCAGAAAAAGTGTGAACCCCACGCGACGACATCGTCCCCGAGCAAATCTGCCACGTGATTCACAATCACGGGATTTGTGAGGATGTCAAAGACGCCGGCATACTTCATATGAGCCGTGCTGATCGAATAGCTGTTCCCGCCTGAGGCGACGGTTTTCTCCAGCAGTCGATCAAAGTAGCTTCGGATTTCCTGAGCCTGCGCTGGTTCGTAGACAACGAACCGACGGACAAATCCCTTTTCGTTGTACGTCGCAACCTGCTCCGCACTGAGCGTCTTTGCTTTGGCTGGGTCAGCGGGATGAAACTCCAGATCGCGTTTCAGACGATCGAGTTCATTATCATCCGGGATCACCTTGAAGTCCGTGGTTGCCATTGCTGTGTTCCTGCAAACGCCAAAAGGAGGGTGTCAGTAGTGACATCCTGGCGAAGGGGCCAGCTTTCGTCAAAACGCAACCTGGGAACTCGCGGGGATTTCTAGTTGCCAGAAGATCGAATGCGGTAGAGCTCGAAATTCTGAGTCGTTGCGTCTTCGTGAAGTCGCAGCCAGCGAGTTGAGAACAGGTCCAGCAGAGAAATCTCACCCGGCCGCCAGGGCACGTCAACAAGCCAGCTCATTCTTGTTTCCTGAGCCGACAGTGCGTCCCAGAATCCAGCATTATGCTTGGCATTTGGGCCAAAAATGAGATACGTCGGAACCCCGTCATGTGGAGGCACATCCAGTGACGCGACCGGACGTGCAAGGATCCCGTTACGATTCAGATGAAACAGCAGCGATGGCTCCCCGTAAACATAGACAACCGCTTTGATTTTGGATCGTTGCTCCAAGGTCATTGGTGCCACGTCAGGAAATTCAGAGGGCTTCACATTCGCCGGGAAGATCGTGTCACCGGTCACGGTTGGGAGATTTGGAACCCATTGTCCTTCCGCATTGGATGCCACAACATTCGCGATACTGGTCGCTGCGTCGCGGATGGAAGTTCTGGGGGCGTAGAGCGACGAGTGCACCAGGTCGCGAATACTGATCACTTCCAGTTCTTCATCCTGATTGACCTGCAGGAACGAGGAGAACACAGCGGCAGCCAGCATTGCATTGACCAAAGTGTTGGCCCAGGACCGCTTTGGCAAGTCCGCGGGATCTCGCCGAGCAACGCTGACATTGGATTCAAGCCACCAGCCGACTCCTGCCGCCGACGCCAACCAAACCGAAGCAAGAAATGGGAAAAAGAGTCGCGAATACGGATGATAGAGCGGCGTGGTCAACAACATTCCAGCAAACCAACAGGCCGTGATGCAAAAACCAAATGCAGGATCGACTGCAGGAGCAATCTGGAGATCTGCTTCCGTCATGGATCTGCCATTCTCCGAAGTTGGGCTGGTATCTCCCAACCTGGCTCGCTGCCAAAGCCTTTGCAGGACTGGCCAAAGCACAACGCCGGAACCACCACCGGCGGCAAGACAACACAGCATCAGCGGCGTCCAGATTCGAAGCGTCACAATCCAAAGTCCGACCGCGGCTCCAACAAAGCGAAGCAACAGGAGCACATCTGCCGTCGCGTTTCCCTTTTCCTCAACCCCAGGCTTATCCATGTTCCACGTGGAACCCAGTGAGGCTCGCCATCGGACAAGCCCTGCGGTCAGCATCCCAAGCCCCAGTGACATCGCACCGAAGAATCCGTCGAGCCAAAACTGGCAGGCGAACTGTTCACCGAGATGCTGTGACCAGCCTTTCCAGCCACTCATGAAGCCGGAATGATGCTGACTGATCGCGGAATACCCTCCAACGCTCTGTAACTGCCAGAGCCACGGAGCAAACACGGCGATAGCAGTTGCTGAAATGATAGCCAGCGACTTCACGACCTGGACGACAGAAGTCGCCTTGCGTCCAACCCAAAGCCACCACACACAACTTCCGGATGTGAGGATCGCGATTGGTAACCACCCCGTGTATTTGAACCACCAGGCAATGCCACAGCAAATCCCGGACGCGGCTGCCAGTTTCACGCAGCCGCTGGAAACTGCTTCAACACCAAGTGAGACGGAAAGGACGATCCAGAAAAGAGCCGGAACGTCGGTCATCGCCATTCGTGAATACAGAATGTGGAACTCAGACAATCCACACACGGAGAGCGCGAAGAGCCCTGCGGGAACGCCGAACCACCGTCGAGCAGTCAGCCAGAACACAAGTGGCGTGAGGCTTCCGAACACAAGGGCAGGAATCAGCGGGGCCTGGTCACTTAGCCCCGGAATCCAGGACGACAGCCAGATGCAAAACGGCAATGCCGGTGGAGCATAGAATTCTCTTGCTGGGTACGAATGTCCGGTTTGTTCGTCGTACCACAGGACCGACGAGTAGACGCCTTCGTCGAAGTGGTCAATCGCCTCACGGTCCAGGTGCCACCATCGAAGGCAACAACTGACGATCAACAGGATCGCTACAAGGATCAGTTCCTGCCGGAGCACGAGTGATTTCATGATGCCGCTTTTTGAACCGTATCCAGAGGCGAAAAACTCCAGTTCCACGTGAAACCGGACATTTCCTTCCAGTTTCACTCACCCGATTCAGGACGCGGCATCAGTCGAATTGCGAAGCCACTAGTGTCGATGCGGAGTTCCCTGAATCATGCGGGCGCGTGCCATAGCATCTTCTGCTTCAAAGATCTTACCACATCGCTGATAGATGACGGACAACTGAGTGAATGAAAAGGCATCGTCAGGAGCAAGTTCTGTCACCTTTTTCGCATGGTGAATTGCTTCCTCAAACCGTCCCAGTTTCTGCTGGTAAACTGCAAGAGCCATGTGAGTCTGCACATGACCCGGATGAGCGTCCACAATGGCCTTCAACGCGTCAACGCAGCCTTCAAGATTGCCCGCAGACTTCAGTTTCATGGCTGCGTCGTACAGTTTCGTTGGATCCGATTCGCTCATAGTCTCGCTCTTGGCGTTCAGTGGTTACTTCTAATGATCTGAGTCAAATCTGCTCAAATTGTTGATCTGAGGCCATAGTAGCGTTCTGCCACAAATCGTCCACGAACCACAGGCATCGGCCTTGGGTTTTCGCGTTCGAGTGTAGAACGGCTGTCCTCAGCCGTTTTCCGGATCAGCAACTTCAAGAGCGATTGAGGACAATCGCTCTACACTGACCGGGTAGCACAGGCAAAGCCTGTGACTCGCAGAGGCCGGAAGCCTAAGTGAAAGCTCGGAGGTTTCAGTGCACCCGGGTTTGGCAATACCGCATGCAGGCATCGGCTTCCGGCGCCTTCGGCACACGCACTTCGTACGTGCTACCCATTGTAGAACGGCTGTCCTCAGCCGTTTTCCGGATCAGCAACTGCAAAGCGATTGAGGACAATCGCTCTACACTGACTCGGGTAGCACAGGCACAGCCTGTGACGCGCAGCGGCCGGAAGTTGAAGTGAAGGCGTAGTGGTTTCAGTGCACCTGGGTCTGGCAATACCGCATGCAGGCATGGGCTTCCGGCGCCTTCGGCACACGCACTTCGTACGTGCTACCCGGTGTAGAACGGCTGTCCTCAGCCGTTTTCTGATCAGCAACTTCAAGAGCGATTGAGGAAAATCGCTCTACGATGACCCACCATGCAACTGACGCCGGAAGTCTGCAACGAGGCATTGGTCGACGCCTCGTTCACGCACGCCCTGATCGCACACGGCCCCGCGCACTGCGACAATATCCGGAGTGAACCTGCCGATCACGGGCAACGACTGAGCCGTGATTTTGCCTGCGAGGGCCAGCTTCATTCCGGCGTCGTGAGTCCTGATCGAAAGTGACTGCAAGCGATCGTGGTCCAGCCAGTCCAGCAGACTTGTTCCGTCTTTACGAAGCGTATCGATCAGCAGGACTCCGCAACCAATTTGCAGCCCCTCCGCAAGCACCTCTTCCGGCCGCGGCGAAGATGCACGCTCCGAATCCGCATAGGCCACTGCCACCCAAGTTGTCGGGCCGAACGGCAATGCTCTGACAGCAGCCCAGTCCTTGCGCCACTCAGCTCGGCCGGTCAGGCCAAGTTTCACATATTGAGGACCAAGGGCACTGATCTGTTCAGCGCGAGTTTTGGCAGAAGGCAGAAGTCCATCGGAATCAAACCAGTCACTCAGTTCTCCAAGAGCAATGCTGAGTCTTGCTTCTGGGTCGAGTGACTTCAATCGACCTCGAATCTCTCGCAGCACATCCAGGTCGGCCATTCCCAGGGAGCCATTGTTCGGTTCTTTGACATCAATGATGTCTGCACCGCCAAAATAAGCCGACTCACATTCGTTGGCGTTCCGAACGGAAACCAGAAACTGTGGGGCGGTGGACATGGGCCAGGGCTTAAAAAAATGAAACCCCGTGTGGCATTGCAACACGGGGCATCGAGAACTCAGGTTTGGTTCGAGAACTACTAGGCTTCAGGAGCGGCTTCTTCAGCTTCGCCGCCTTCTTCTGCTGCCTCTTCGCCTTCTTCGCCATCAATCTCCAGTTCGACATCCAGATCGATGTCGTCACCTGGTTCGACTTCGGCGTCCACCTTCACTTCTTCTTCCACCTCTTCTTCCGGTGGCGGAGCAACGACCTGAACGATCGGAGTGCCGTCTGGGTTCAGAGCTTCCTTCATGGGCTGCATGAAGTACCTTCGCTTGCCCTTGGCCAGAAGTGCGGCGAGCAGTTCTTCTGCCTTGTCCTTTTCGTAATACAGGAAGCGGCCTTCTTCACGCATGGTGCTGCTGTAAACAACCCACACGATACGCCGACGCTGCATCTGCTCCTTCGCACGCTTGGTGCGAGGCTTAGCAACCTTTTTCTTCTTGGCAGCTGCGTCCTTCTTGTCGCCCTTCGACGCCTTTTTCTTGCCGCCTTCGGCCTTGTCGTCGCCGGAGGACTTGCGGGATTTCTTCTTTGCGCTATCCGCTTCAACGGCCTCAGCCGCCTCCACTTCACGACGCATTGCAATTCGACTCTTGGCCATTGCTTGCTACCAGACTTTCAGAGATTCTTTCGAGGACGGCGACCAACGCCGACCTGCCGAATATGTTCGCGGGAGCACCGCTCCCTCAATATTTCACGTATCCAAACGGATTTACCATACCCAGCCAGACCTTGATTTGGCCCGGCGGAAGGAGGTCCCGTTTGAGAAAGCGGAGAAGAATAGCAGGGAATTCAGCCAGATTCCACCTCCAATCCGGCTCAATCCCGCACGGGACTTGCGCATTTTCGAAATTCGGGGCAGCTGGCCAGGCAGGCAGAACATTAGCAGCAAAGTACGACTAGTGGCTGGCAACCGGCGGGTTTCCCGATTTCGAGGGTCGAGAAATGACTCGTTCCACGACTCGCTGAATCGCTTCCTTCATCCGAGGGCGATCGACCTCATGGATGTCCAGAGGCTTGCCAATCGCTGACAACATCGTCACCGTTAGACGGCCTCCCAAATGCTGCCGGAATTCTTCCAGCCCCTGAAACAGTTCCTCGGTCTGCATCAACGCGGGATGGTTGATCAGCAAACCCAGCCGTTCGAGTGTCTGCAGGACTCGGTCCGCATCCGATTCGGGCAACCCATGGACAAGGCTTGAGTAGACCGTGTCCACGGCAACGCCAATCGCCACAGCTTCTCCGTGTCGCAGCTCAAACTGAGTCATCGCTTCCAGTTTGTGAGCTGACCAGTGTCCGTAATCCAGCGGACGAGCTTCCAGCATTTCGAAAGGATCGCCACCGGCTGTGATATGCTTCAGATGCCAAAGTGCAGAGTCTTCAATCACCTGCCAGCACTCAGAACCACGCTGTGCAATCGCCGAAGCATCTCGGTAGATCCGTTCGAAAAAAGCCGGATCCTTCAAAAGCGAGACTTTCACGGCCTCAGAAAATCCGCATCGGAAATCACGGTCGCTCAGCGTTTCCAGCATTCGTCGGTCATTCACGACTCCCCAGGGAACAGCGAACGATCCGAGCCAGTTCTTCTTCTGGAACAGATTCACGCCGTTCTTCACACCGACTCCAGAATCGGCCTGAGCCAGCGTCGTCGTCGGGATCCGGACTAGCCGAAGTCCCCGATGAGCAATCGCCGTGGCAAACCCCACGGCGTCCAGAACTGCACCACCTCCAATGACAACGACGTAACTTCGCCGATCCAGATCGGCTTCATTCATCACCTTGAGCATCCGTTCTAAAATGTGCACGTCGTTCTTGACGGCTTCACCACCGGGAACGAACTGAGGATTCCCGATCACCTGAAATCGATTCTGGTAGCGTCGAGCAAACGCGTGCAGTCGGTGCTTCAGATCCGGATTCGCCTCGGCGACATATTCGTCCACCCAAAACTGGACTCGCGGAATCCGGTCTTCTGATGGTTCGAGCAAATCGGCAAGGACGCCTGAATCTCCGTTCAGGACATCATGTGTGAAACGTAGCCGATGTCGAAACCGGACGTGAAAGTCAACATCCGTGGAGGCGTTGGGAGCTTGGTGAGACATTGCGGTGGGAAGGTTTCTGAACCTGGACTCAGGAAAGTCCAGTGAGGAAGGTCACAACGTGGCCGCCGGCATCCATTCCGTCGCAATTTTGTCCGCCGGAACATGCCCCGGAAATCGGATCAGGTCAAGACTTTAATCGCGAAATGGCACTGACCGCAAGTATGCAGATTGACTTGCTCCTTGCCCCGGATTCCCACTGGCCTTCGCGAAAAGCCCCCGAGGGCCACCTGGCGGACTGCATAACCGTCACAGCCCTCACAGTCGCGCGCAGGCCGGAGAGTGACCGGCAAACCCTGCGCTTTGCCTCAGCCTCCCAGTCTCCGCAGTCCGAAAACATTAGCGGCGTTACCCAAGAGCGAATCAAAGACTCCCCAAGATTTCTGAATGCGGCGTGTGCATTCACGGTGAGTTCCCAGATTCACTCAGCAAGAACGATGTGTAGGAGAAACTGAGATGAAGGCAATGACACTGACAGCTGCTCTGGTGGTATTCTCTATCGCCAACAGCGCACAGGCCGGTCTGTTCGGTCTGTTCAAGCACAACAGCGGATGTGGTTGCAGCGTTGAACCAACCTGCTGTGCTCCTGTTGAAGCTTCCTGCTGTGCTCCAGCAGAAGCAACCTGCTGTGCTCCAGCTGCATGTGCAGCTGCTGAACCAACCTGCTGTGCTCCAGTTGAAGCATCATGCTGTGCTCCAGCTGCTTGCGGCACCGCTGTTGAACCAAGCTGCTGTGCTCCGGTTGAAGGCTGCAACACTTGTGGTGACAGCTGTGGCTGCCAGAAGAAGCACTGCTTCAAGCTGCCAAAGATTAAGCTGCCAAAGCTCCGTATGCCAAAGTTCAAGCTGCCTAAGCTTGGCTGCGGTGGCTGCAACAGCTGCGGCTCATCTTGCTGCGAAACAGCACCAACCTGCTGTGCTCCAGTCGAAGCTAGCTGCTGTGCACCAGCTGCTCCGACCTGTGCCGCTCCATGTGGCGGATGCAACTAAGGTCAGGTTGGCGTAAGGTGAGGTGATTAGCCAACGTGATCAGGGTCTGACGGACCGAGAGAGCGAACGTCGTGAGTCGCTCTCTCCCGTCCCTGAAAACACGTCAGTGCGGTTGACAGTTTGAAAAGGACGCCGGCAGACGAATAGTCACGGTTAAAAGCCCAGCCTTCCGCCCCGCAATGCTGAGGATCGTGAGGAAACTCACTTGGGGAACACGCCAAACGGGAGTCATCCCGCCTCGCGGTTCCACCAGACGGATCAGCAAACAGGGTGGAACCGTTGGAGACAACAGAACGGCGATGATTCCCGCTTCCTGGCGAATCATCGCCGTTTCTGCGTTGATGCTTCTTAGAATCCGATGCTCCCGGATACCATCGCCCGACTGCAGTTGCATGGCTGCGTCATGGTCTTCGAACTTTCAGAGCACTCAGAGCACTCAGAGCACTCAAAGCACTGGCGGATTCCGGTATGAACATTTCTGCATCGTGGGATGTGGTCATTGTTGGCAGCGGCCACAATGCTCTGGTCGCAGCCGCCTACCTTGCCAAAGCGGGGCAAAAAGTTCTGGTGATTGAAAAGCGTGCCGAAATCGGCGGCGCAACAACATCTCAAAAGGTGTTCCCCGACTACGACGCCTGGCTCTCGCGATACGCGTACCTTGTGTCGCTCTTCCCTGACCAGATCATTCGCGATCTGGGCCTGACACTGGAATGCCGACGCCGCAACATCGCATCGTTTACGCCGTGGACAGATTCCTTTGGACAACCGCGCGGGCTTGTGCTTTCCAACATTCACCCCGAGCGATCTCGGGATTCAATGCGCGAACTTACAGGCTCGGATGCTCAATGGTCACGCTACCAGGCCTTCGGTGAACTGCAGCTGGAAATGGCACGCCTCGTCTGGCCTTCACTCTTAAGTCCACTGAAGTCACGCACACAGTTTCAGTCAGCGCTGTCTTCCGACCGTTCTCGCAATGCGTGGAACGCGTTCGTGGAACGTCCGGTTGGTGACGTCATCGAAGAGTATTTCGATCACGACGCGCTCCGAGGACTCGTGATGACGGACGGACTGATCGGAGTCAATTCGTGGGCTCATGATGCTTCACTCCTTCAGAATCGCTGCTTCCTGTACCACATTATTGGAAACGAAACAGGGGAGTGGAAAGTTCCCGCAGGTGGCATGAGATCGCTTGTTAATTCTCTGCTGCAAACCT
Organism: Planctomycetaceae bacterium; assembly: GCA_016795145.1. Lineage (GTDB taxonomy): Bacteria > Planctomycetota > Planctomycetia > Planctomycetales > Planctomycetaceae > SXXK01. The sequence goes on along the minus strand of JAEUII010000191.1, from coordinate 11,741 downwards.
GCAGCCATGCCGGCGTGACGGTCATTAGTGGTGCGGAGGTTCGACATCTTGAACCGGGAAAGACCTGTCAGACTGTCACCTTGGTTCGTGACGGACAGGAACAGGTTCTTCGCGCCACTCGGGTGCTCGTCAATGCTAGCCCTCGTGTCTTTTCTGCCCTGGTCGGAAAGTCGTGGGTTCCCTCAGCAGCGGATGAAGGGACGGCGGTCAAAATCAACATGCTGCTTCGGCGGCTTCCCCGAGTCAAAGCGAAGGGCGTGACGTCGGAAGAGGCGTTTGGTGGAACGTTTCACATCGACGAAGGGTATGGTCAGCTGAAAGACGCGTGGACAGCATCAAGTGCCGGGCGACTTCCGGATCCAGTCCCCGGCGAAATCTACTGCCATACTCTGACTGACAATTCAATTCTGTCTCCCGAACTTCGCTCGGCCGGGTACCAGACACTGACGCTGTTTGGGCTCCACATGCGTTACGAACTGTTCCGGGACAACAACGCTGAGCTTCGGCCGGAGCTCCAGAAACGCTACTTCGAAGGACTCAATCGCCTGTGTGATGAACCTTTCGAAGACTGTCTGGCCCGCGACCGCAACGGCAACCTGTGCGTCGAAGTGAAAACCCCGGTCGACCTGGAAAACGACATCGACCTGGATCGAGGAAACATCTTTCATAATGAGCTGTCCTGGTTCTTCAAGTCAGAAGACCAGCCACAGCGCTGGGGTGTCGAAACGGAGTGGCCCGGAATTTATCTGGCCGGGTCTTCGGCTCTTCGAGGTGGTGCGGTCAGCGGGATTCCCGGGCACAATGCGGCCATGTGCATTCTGGAAGAACTGGGGCTCAAGTCGTTCGACGTCTAAGCCATCGCGAAGTGAGAATGCTGCAAGCTTCCTTCGAACCCCGGGACCGAACTGCCTGTGACGATAACGACCTTGCAGTTGTCTCCTGAACTCCCTTCCAAAAGAGGGCTCTGGCGATGCGATTGACGACGGCCACCATATTCGTTCTGACGCTCATTCCGTTTATGGTCACGGTTGCTCCAGCAGAAGACCTGCCGAGATTGTTGATTGGTTACACGGAAGGCCGGAACGATCTTCCGGAGGGGCAGTTCTTCAACTGGAAGACGAGTCGAGCCTGCGTGGTTCAGGCGGATGGTCAGGGAAGGAGACTCATCGCGCCAGAGCTGGCAGACAAAGACGACTCGTGGACTCAGTTCGCAGGATGGTCTCCTGATGGATCAAAAGCGATTGTCCTTAGCCTTTGGGAAAGCCCTGACAACGCCGCATGGGAACGCGCGAACAGGACGTTTCGCATGACCGAAGGATGGCTGGTGGATTCGTGTCTTGTCGATGTGCGGTCAGGTTCAACGGTCAACCTCACGGCCGTCGATCGCATCAGCATTTACAATACCGGTTTGTTCTATCTGCCGGACGGCACGGGCTTTGGCTTTACTCCGTTGATCAACGGAGTTTCTCGCCCCCATGTGATGGATCTCGACGGCAGAAACAAACGCGATGTTTCCGGAGGGTCTCAGTTTGCCTACGGTTACTCCGCGTCACCGGACGGAAAACGCATCAGCTATCACGAAAATTATCAGATCTACATCAGCAATGCTGACGGGACCGAAAAGCAGCATGTGGTAACGGGCAATCCGTTCAATTTCGTTCCCCAGTGGTCCCCTGACGGAGAATGGCTCCTGTTTGTTTCCGGGGAGCACTACAACTGTCATCCGTATGTTGTGAAGAGCGATGGTACCGGACTGCGCAAGCTGGCCGATCGAGGCGGATACCGAGGCGTCGTGGAACGCCTGAAGCACCCGGACTTTCACAGCGAGAGCAGCGATGTTCCGGTCTGGTCAAAGGATGGACAATCCGTGTTCTTCACGGCGCTGATTGATGGACGCGTGGAACTGATGGCATCAGACCTGAATGGCAACGTGACTCGACTGACGCATTCCGAGCCGGGGACTCGACATTATCATCCCGCGGTTTCACCGGATGGAAAGTGGATCCTGTTTGGTTCCGATCGAAGTGGCACAATGCAGCTTTATGTGTCTCATGTCGATGGCTCAAGCGTTCACGCAATTACGAACGTGCCCGAAAACTCATGTGCGATGCACGGACACTGGCAGCCACTTTCAAAGCCGTAAGACGCAAGACATGAATCGACCGAACTCGGTAAGTCACCATTTGCTGTTCACGGCCTCTTCTACCGTCGAAAACACAAGCTGAAACTCTGTGAAGCGGGTGATCTTCACAACCTCAAGAATCTCAGGAACATTGATGATCAGCTTAAGAGGTTTCCTGAGAGGATAGAGCAGATTTCGCAAATGCATATGTGCGCCAATCACTCGTGAAGACACTAACTCAATATCGCTCAAATCCAATATCACGCCTCGGTGCATTGTTGCGAACGTCACGAAGGCGTCGTCGGACCGGATCGTGTCTTCCGACGTAGGATTCGGCGACAAAACAAGGATGTCTTCGATTGTAGAAAACCAGAACGGGTAAGGGTTCACAAGACACCTGCTTTCAAGTGGTACCTGAATGACTTACCAGGATGACCGTTCGGTTGAAGCGGACTTCCGACAGCAACTGTTTCAAGAGTATGACCTTCCGCACCCGTCGAGGGCAACTGACCGCAACGTCTACCACGTGCAACTTTTGAGTCGGACCCTTACCATGTCTGACGGAATGATGATGCCATTGCCCCCGACGAGTGGTTCTGCTCAAACGTGTGACTTTCAACGGCGTAAGTGAGACTTTAGGTGAATGGCGAAGAATTCTCCGGCGGAACAGCTTGTGTTCCCGACCGGGGCTTCCTCTCCCTTGAATCAGAGGGCTCGCCAATAGAATTCAGGGATTTGCGACTTCGCAAATTGCCCGAGTCTGAGCGAGGAGTGGCGGTTTGTGATCCGGCGACGCGGAGAAGTGGCAGGAAGTTTTCAAATTCCGCCACCTCTCCGGTTGGTTTCTGGCCGAGGGACTTGCCACCATACGTTATCTGTTGAATGCGGGAGGTCCGGGCCTGAGTTCTCGCGCTGAACTTTATGTTATGCACTTGTTGGATTCTGGAGCCGCTTATGCTGGCCTGCATGTCCGGACCACGACTGGTACGATCCGCGGTCATCGCCTTCACTCTCGTTGCGATTTTGCAGAGTCCCGTCGGCCCTGCCGTTGCGGCGCAAGATGGGGCAAACGACCCGAAAGAAAAAGCGATTCCGATTCGAGATCGCGTTGTGGACCGAATTACACTGAGAGACGGTACGCAACTTCTTGGACTCGCGCTCAATGAACGCCCTGCTCAGCTGGTGGTCCGCCCGAAGGTGCTGAAGGAAACGGTTCCGGCCGAGCTTTGGCAGGAAATTGAAACTGCGCTTAAGGGGCTGGAGACAACGCCGATTGAAGATGTCGTTTCGCCGCTGCAGGAGGAGATGACTCGGCTGGAAATGGCAATTCCCAAAGATGCCCAGCGCATTTCGATGATTGCTGAGGTCCTGGACCGGATCAGGAATCGTGAAACTCCGGCACCGCCACTGTTGATCATCGAACCAAGCCGCTCGCGTCTTCGAAAGCTCGATGGCCAGACACCACAGCGCCGGGAGCTTTGCAAACTGGCGCTGCTCAACGATCTTCAGAACTTCGAAAATGAAGATGCAAAGACGGTGATGGAAAAGCTTCGCGCTATTCCGCCGGCACAGAGAAAGATCGCACTGGAACAGCCTGTTCAGAGTAACGCAAAAGCGGCCGATCGGATCCTGGCTGCTATTGATATTCGCCTGAATTCGGTCACTCGGCTGATTCGATCCGGCAACAGTTTTGTGAATGAAGACGAACGGCCTGATCCGGCGGCATTGCTTCAGGGAGCGCTCGAGCAAAACCTGCAGTCCACTCTGGGGCAACTGCTGAATGAAGCCAACGGGGTTGGTCAGAACACACCGCAGGCGTCCACCGGGCCGCTGAATGATCTGCCTGCAACTGCGGCCGCAATTTCAGATGCGAAGAAGACCCGAGCGTGTGTTGTGACGGAGTACCAGTTTCAGCTTGATCAGGGGACGGCAACCGTCCATCGATCACTGTTCCGAAAGACAAATGCGGATCAGTGGGTACGCGTTCTGACTTCGTCGTCGACTGCCACGACAGCAGACATTAAGCCCGGACAGCAGGATGCCATCAAATCGGATCCACAGATTCAGCAGATCACTTCGCTGGTTCAGGGACTTGGAATTGGCGACGACAAACTGAACACCGCGCTTTCGATGGGCAGTGTTGTACAGAACGCACTGACCGCTGTGGATGCTCAGTTCAGCGATCGAGTGCAGGGAATTCTTACAGCGCGAGAGATTTTCAATGCGGGCCCGATCCCGACGGTGACTCTGGGAGCCGCCCCGGCTCCTGTTGAACCCGAAAACAAGTAACCGCGTTGTCAGCAACCGCAAAGAACAAGACATCGATTCCACCCAAAGTTCGATGTCTTTGCGGGCGAAATTTCGCCAACCCGACTCCGGTCAGTTTTCAACCGGTTCCTGGTGCTGTCTACTACGACGCTTTCTGATTTCACACTTTCTTGCGTCGTTGAGTCCCATGCTGCGGTACGCACTTACGATCTTTGTCAGCGCGTTTTTGTTGTTCCAGGTTCAGCCACTGATTGGCCGGTTCATTCTTCCGTGGTTCGGAGGCGGGCCATCGATCTGGACAGCATGCATGCTCTTCTTCCAGATCCTGCTGCTCGGCGGCTATCTCTACGCCCATTTGCTGACAACCAAACTGTCCACAAAAACGCAGGCCATCGTGCACCTTGGACTGCTGGCCATTTCGCTGGCCTTCCTGCCGATTGCTCCGTCAGCTTCGTGGAAGCCAACGGCTGGCGAACCGCCGCTGTCGCGGATTCTCCTTCTGCTAACCGCCACAGTGGGTGGTCCCTATTTTCTGCTGTCAACAACCGGACCGCTGATGCAGCGGTGGTTCAGCCGAACAACGCCTGGTCAGTCACCCTATCGACTCTACGCATTGTCCAATGTGGGATCGCTGCTTGCGCTTTTGTCTTACCCATTTGTCTTTGAACCCTGGCTGAAGCTTCGGCAACAGGTGTTTTCATGGACAGGGCTGTATGCCGTGTATGTATTGCTGGCCGGCTGGTGTGCGTTTCGAATGCTGAAGTGGAACGAAGGATCGCCTGTCACGGCGGCGACGCAGCGGGAGTCCGAAGAGCACGACGGAGCACGGCCGAGCTGGGGAATGATTCTGCTGTGGCTGCTACTGTCCTCGTGCGGCTCAATCATGCTGCTGGCGACGACCAATCAGTTGTGCATCGACGTGGCAACGGTTCCATTCCTGTGGATCCTTCCGCTCAGCCTGTATTTGATCTCTTTCATCATCTGCTTCGACAGCCCAAAGTGGTATGACCGTCGAGTCTACGTGCTGCTGATGCTGTTCATGATGCCGCTGGCCACATGGGTGCTGGACGAAGGTCCGGACGTGAATATCACTCTGCAGGTCATCATCTATTCGGTGACGCTGTTTGTCTGCTGTATGACGTGTCATGGCGAACTTGTTCAGTCACGTCCGGGCTCCCGGTATTTGACACTCTATTTCGTGATCATTTCAGCCGGTGGTGCTTTGGGCGGAACTGTGGTCGCATTGGTCGCCCCCAGGTTCTTTCAGGGATACTGGGAGTATCATGTCGGACTCTTCGGCTCAGCACTGGCAACGGTTGTCGCTCTGGTGGCACAGAAGGTCTGGCTGCGTTCGTTTCAGCCATGGTTCTGGATCGCGGCCGGGTGCTCACTGATTCAGATCGCCTGCCATGGGCTGTATTCGTTTGATGGTCTGATGAAGCCTTTGACACGGTCGAACGAAGCGATCCTGATGAGCGTTTACGGACTCATCCATTTCGTCACCCTGCTGCTCGTTGGACGCGCGGAGCCTCGTCGTTGGGTGGTCATCACCTGTCTTGCAGTCTCTTCCATGCTTCAGGTTATGTGGCTGCTGAGCTTTCCAGGATGGAAGTCACCAGAGGTTCTGCACGGTGACTTGATCCTGGCGACCATACTGTCGGCGATTGTTCCATGTAGCGTTGCTGTCAGCGGACTCTTTGCAGTTCTGCGACTTTCGCCAGCGAAGCAGCAATGGGCTCTGCGAGGAGTCATTGTATTCCTCGGCGTGATGACTGTGATCACGCTGAATGCTCACGGCGAAATGCAAAGGGATCGCATGATCGCTCTGTCGACCACGTTCCTTGCCGGAATCCTGCTGGACTATGCTGCGACGTCGTTCTTTGGTCCGGGTCAGCGTCCCATTGGCTTCACGTTCTGGGTTCCTGCGACAACCCTGCTGCTGATTCTTGGGATGCAGCTGAAGACAATTGCCGCGACGGAAGTTTCCGCTGAGAACATCGTGCATGTTTCCCGCAACTTCTACGGTGTCCTGCGAGTCCGAAAGGAAGAACCGGAGTACAGTGAAGATGATGATGAGATGCAGGTGATGCCTGGAAAGTTCTCACTGACGCACGGTCAGATTCGTCATGGATTTCAGTTTACTGATGACTACTGGCGGAAGCAGCCAACGACCTACTATGGACGTGAGAGCGGTGTTGGACTCGCGATCTCGATTTCGCGCGATCTGGCAAAGAAGTCTGATCAGCATCCTCTGAAAGTTGGAGTCGTCGGACTCGGGACCGGTACGCTTGCTGCTTACGGAGAACCCGGCGAATCATTCCGGTTCTATGACATCAACCCGGATGTCCTGGCCCTCTCAGAAAATGGCGTCTTTACTTATCTGAAGGACTGCCAGGCCGACAGGAAAGTCGTGCTCGGGGACGCTCGCATCATGATGGAACATGAGCTGTCGGAAGGACAGTCGCAGCAATTCGATGTTCTCGCGATTGACGCCTTCAGCAGTGACGCGATTCCCGTCCATCTGCTAACCACCGAGTGTGCTGAGATCTACCGTAAGCACATTCGAAAGGGCGGGATCCTTGCCATCCACATTTCCAACCGTTTCCTTGACCTGGAACCGATCACGCGAGGCATCGCAGAGGACCTGGGCTGGCAGGCCATTCTGATCGACAACGATGATGATGACATGACCGGTGTCTTTTCATCGTCATGGGTACTACTGACCGACAATGCCAGCTTCCTTGATGATCCAACGATTCAGGAGGCTGTCAGTGCCTGGGAGGACTCGGATCGTATTCTTCACTGGACCGACGACTACTCCGGCCTCTGGCAGGTACTTTCGTTCTAGTGGATCTTGCTTTGGACGTAGTGGATCTTGCTAAAGATCCCTGATTCACAGCACTATTCTTCAGGCCACGACCTGAAACCCCAAGCCTGTAGATCACTCCTTAACACTGTCAGGAGACTCGACGATGATGATCAAAACCGCGTGGGGCCAACTGACTGGGGCTCTTCTGGCACTCACCATTTCTGTCGCAGGCAACACAGAACTAACGGAATGTGAAGCTCAGGATCTGTCATCTCTGAACTCGACACCAATTCTGGATGTCCATCAAACCCATCGAGAGCTTCAGACGTTTGTCCGCAGTCGCATCGCCCCACTGCCGGTCAGTCAGTATGCTGAAGACTGGAAGGTTCAGGCTGCGAAGGCTCGTAACGCCGTACTGGAGAATGTTGTTTACCGGGGTGAGGCAGCGAAGTGGAAGGAACGCCCGGTCTGCGTTCAGATGCTGGGGACCATTGAGGGCGGGCCAGGATACAGCATTCAAAAACTGCGACTCGAAGTCCTGCCCGATCTGTGGATCCCAGCCCTGCTCTACGTTCCCGAAAAGCTTGACGGAAAAGTCCCCGTCTTTCTGAATGTGAATGGCCATGATGGCAATGGAAAGGCTGCGGACTACAAGCAGGCACGCTGCATTCACATGGCTCGAAACGGAATCATTGCACTGAATCTGGAATGGTTCGGCATGGGACAACTTGCCACACCTGGGTTTGCTCATGGAAGGATGAACCAGTTGGATCTTTGCGGAACCAGTGGTCTGTCACCGTTCGTTCTCGCGATGTCTCGAGGCATCGATTTTCTTGTTTCGCTGGAACACGCAGATCCTTCGCGAGTTGGCGTCGCGGGACTTTCCGGTGGCGGCTGGCAGACGATTCTGATCAGTTCGATCGACCTGCGAGTCAGCCTTTGCAATCCCGTCGCTGGATACTCCAGTTACCTGACTCGCATTGACAATCCGTCAGATCTGGGCGATTCGGAACAAACGCCGGTCGACCTTGGGATGACCGCTGATTATTCCACGCTGACCGCAATGCTGGCACCACGTGCTGCCCTGCTGACCTACAACGAAAAGGACAATTGCTGCTTTGCCTCCGGTCACGCGTTGCCTCCACTCCTGGCGGCTGCTGAACCGGTCTATGGCATGCTGGGTGTGTCAGATCGACTCCGATCACACATCAATCACGATCCCGGAACGCATAACTTCCTGCTCGACAATCGTCAGGCGCTGTACCGCATGATTCGAGATCAGTGGTTCGGCGGTGATGAAGCGAAATTCGCTACCATTGAGCGGCCGCTGGACAATGAGATTCGCACCAGAGATCAACTGAATGTGCCGCTTCCGGAAAGTAACCTCGACTTTCAAAGGGTTGCATTGAAGCTTGTATCGCAGGTGAAGTCCGAGCGGGAAGCGAAAGGTCGTGTGCCTCGAGACCAGAAGCTCAAGGAGATCGCTCAAACAATTCGTTTGCGAGAGTATTCGGCGACGGAAACGAAGGTGTCCGAAGAGACCATCGGTGATCTTGTTGTCCGTCGATGGGCGTTGAAGCTGAACTCTGACTGGACAATCCCTTTGGTTGAGTATGCCCCAAAGGAAACAAAGGGAGCCGTCATTGTTTTCAGTGACAAGGGACGCGCGGGATCTTCTGACGACGTGTTGAAGCTTGTGAATGAAGGGCGCCACGTGTTCGCGGTCGACCTGTTCTATCACGGTGAATGTGCCATTCCGGAACGAGCCTACTTGTGGGCGCTGCTGGTTTCGACGGCCGGTGAACGACCGATTGGACTGCAGGTTGGCCAGCTGAACGCCGTCATCGACTTTGCAGTGAAGCAGGCTCACCAGGCCGTCGAGCTTCATCCCATCGGAGAAGCCAGTTGTGTGACCGCATTGATCAGCGGTGCACTCAAGAACGAGTGGATTTCGTGGATCAACGAATCGGGTGGAATGGAAAGCCTCGAAAAGGTTGTCACCGAAAGTTACTCGTTCGAACAAATCCCGGAACTGTTTTGTTTTGGACTCCTGAAGGTCACCGACATCGCAGAACTGCGTCGGCTGAACATGAAGGACTAAGGAATGTGGATCAAGATCTGCGGAATCACAAACATCGACGACGCTCTGTCAGCGACAACAGCGGGCGTCGACGCGATTGGACTGAACTTCTTTCACGGGTCAAAGCGATATGTTGCACCGGCGACTGCCGCCTCAATTGCGGAAGCGGTTCGAGCCGGTAGTTTTTCACTGCGCCCTGACCTGGTAGGCGTGTTTGTGAATTCCGATGCCGACGAGATTGTTCAGACGGTTCGCGAAGTAAAACTTGACGCCGTGCAGTTTCATGGCGAAGAGTCTGCCGAGTTGATTCGAAGAGTGCACGAGCAGTCCCCGGGCGTGGCGCTGATTCGAGCGATGCGAGTTTCAGCGGACCGTTTGGAAGTCTGTCTGCGGGAACTTGAGAGTCTCTCGAAGTCTGTGCCTCTCACCGGCTGTTTGCTGGACGCTTATGTGCCCGGAGAATACGGCGGAACCGGACACCAGCTCGGAAGTGATCTGGCCGACGCACTGAAAACCCGACTGCCCAGCCGGTTGATCCTCGCCGGAGGTTTGAAGCCGGACAACGTTGCAGCCGCCGTTCGTGCCTTCGGTCCCTGGGGAGTCGACACCGCGAGCGGCGTGGAGGTTTCTCCGGGACACAAAGATGCCAGTCTGATGCGATCCTTCATCCGCGAAGCCCGCGGGGAGCACATGGTAGAACGGCTGTCCTCAGCCGTTCTGTAGGTGCTGCTTGCCGAGCAGCACCTCGCGGCCCCGCTGCGACCAGCGACTGGAATGCGTTCCAATCTCTCACTGGTGGACGTGGTTGAGTGTTTCCACATGCCACGCTGCAGACCAAGGTTCGCCTGACGGCGAAAGTTCTTTCCGGCAGAAAGAACCTACTTCGACACGCCTTTCAGGCGTGCTACCCAACGACAGGGCTCCCAAAACCCCAAAATTCACTGCAAAAACTCCTGATGACTTGAATCCGGCTGTTCGTTTAAACTTCGGCAGAACCTGCCGGAGGCCGTGGCGGAGACCGCGGAATTGGCTCGGCAGAATTGTGAAGTCTCGATGTCGGAGAAGCAGGGATGCGTCAGGTGACGATTCGTCAGCGCGCAGCGACCGAATACGCAAAGAATGTCAGCGGAGTACTGCTGGCTCTTGGAATGATGCTTGTCAGTGGTGCTCCTGTGTTGGCTCAGCAAAGCCAGTTGCCGCCCGCAGAGCAGTGGCTGAAGACTTACGTGCCAGCGCAGAAAGGTGTTGAGATCGATACGCCTCCTGCAGCGGAATTTGGCAAATGCCGAGTCGCCTCGGAGAACGGAAGCGTGGCCGTCTACGGTCCTGCCAACGAGATCCTGCGCCGCTTCAGCGATTCCAACGGCGACCGTTATCCCGACATGTTCCGGTACTATCATCTCGGTCTTGAAGTCTACCGGGAGATCGACACGAACGGTGACTACAAGGCCAAGAAGAATACTCGGCCCGATGAGTATCGCTGGATGAACTGGGGCGGAACTCGCTGGGGCATTGACCAGAACGAAGACGGCAAGATCGACGTCTGGAAAGTTCTGTCTGCCCAGGAAGCCGCACGTGTTGCTGTCGAAGGTCTGATCAATGGAGATCTTCAGGCCATCAGCACTGTGATGCTGAACGATGCCGATATTCAGTCGCTGAAGGTTCCTGCTGTCATGGCAAAGGAACTTCAGGCTTCTGTCTCTGACCTTGCAAAGAAGGCTCAGGCTTCAGTTTCTGCCGCGGGCGGCAAGGCACTGAATTCGAAGTCACAGTGGGTTCGATTTGACCCGCCACTCCCGGGAGTGATTCTTGCGGAACAGTCAGGATCGCCAGCTGATATCACTGTCTATGAAAACGCAATGGCTTACGTTCAGAACGGTGAAAAGCTCGATCTGATCTCTGTCGGCGAAATGGTGCAGGTCGGAAACGTGTGGAAGCTCGTTTCCATGCCAACTCCGCTCGACACATCAGGCAAAGCCGTTGTGTCAGTCGGTGGGATCTTCATGCGACCGGGTGATGGTGGAAGCAGCGGCGGTGGTGACCCAACCGAAATGCCAGCAGAAATGCAGAAATTGCTCGTGGAACTGCAGGCATTGGATGAAAAGAGCCCAGCTCCGGATGCCGCTCCAAAGACGCTCGTGGATTACAACGTCGCTCGAGCCAACATCTCTGAGAAGCTGATCACGATGGCTCGCAGCGATGACGAACGAGCTCAATGGATTCAGCAGTTTGTCGACAGTGTTTCGACAGCGACTCAGTCCGGAATGTACCGTGAGGGATTGGCACGACTTCAATCCATGGAAGAAGCTGTTCGAGCGAATCAGGCCCTGAAAGGCTATGTGTTCTATCGACGCCTGATGGCGGAGTATGCGGTTCGTCTGAAAGAAGACGACGGTGCCAAGGATGAAGCGGAAATCAAGAAGGCTCGCGAAGCCACACAGAAGTGGTGGTTCGAACAGCTG
>JAEUII010000170.1 GCA_016795145.1 Planctomycetaceae bacterium | reverse complement strand
AAAAAAATCCCGGGGGTTCGGGGGCTGGCCCCCGTCACGCGCACACTCTGGAAATCCGCCTTCGATTACCATCGAAGGCAAACTCTTCGAACACCTTTTTTTCATGGAAACATTGACCGTACCCAACACCGTCGCTCCCAGGCTTCGTCCGGGAGGGGAGGTTTTTGTTGGCGGTTATGATCAGGGGATTGATGGAGGACAGACAGTTCGTCTTATTTTCCGTCACATATTTTTTGTCCGACCATTCATCTCATTGTGACTGCGTTGGTTTTGCGGCGTGCACACTCGGGCTTCCGGCGCCTGCGGCACACGCACTTCGTACGTGCTACCCAGTGGAGCTGCGCTGTGAAATTCCTTTTGTGAGCTTTCGCGTTCTTTTGCGGCGATCAAATCGGAGTCGCGTATCGGACGCGTGTTTGTTTCGCCCCGCTTGGGGCTCTGCAGGTGTTGTGGACCAATTCCTGGGGCGTTGCCCCAGGCTGATTTGTCGGTGCCCTGTTTGGGGCGAAATCGAAGGTTTGCGTGATCGCGCTACCGCTCGCCTTATTTTTCTGCCCGACATTTTTTTGCCCCGGAGCGATGCGCTGCTCGCGATCAGTGGTGTGGAGGAATCGCTAAGAGCAGAAACGCAATCAGGGGACTGACGTCGCCACGCTCGCCTTATTTTTTGTCACTCATTTTTTGTCCGACCATTGGTTTCATTGCGACCGTGTTGGTTTTGCAGCGTGCACCCTTGGGCTTCCGGCTTCGTGCGTGCTACCCGGTGCGCAGCTGCGCTTTGAAATTTCTTTTTGGAGCTTTCGCGTTTTTTTGTGGCGATCAATTCGGAGTCGCGTATCGGACGCGTGTTTGTTTCGCCCCGCTTGGGCGCTTGGGGCTCTGCAGGTGTTGTGGACCAATTCCTGGGGCGTTGCCCCAGGCTGATTTGTCGGTGCCCCGGTTGGGGCGAAATCGAAGGTTTGCGTGATCGCGCTACGGCTCGCCTTTATTTTTCTGCCCGACATTTTTTTGCCCCGGAGCGATGCGCTGCTCGCGATCAGTGGCGTGGAGGAATCGCGAAGAGCAGAAACGCAATCAGGGGACTGACGTTGGCCCGCTCGGCATTATTTGTCACTTAGTTTGTCCGATGAATGCGATGTTCGCGTGGCCTGGTTCGGGGCGAAACGTGGGATGCGGCGGGGCCCTCCCCCGAACTTGCTGGCGCTCGTTCGACCCCTCCCTGACTTCGTCCGGGAGGGGAGGGGTTTTTGTCACTCATTTTCTGTCCGACCGTTGATCTCGTTTTGACTGCGTTGGTTTTGCGGGCTGCGCACTTGGGCTTCCGGCGCCTGCGGCACACGCACTTCGTACGTGCTACCCAGGTGGCGCACGGGACGCGGTAGTGCAGAGGCCGAATTCCACCGGGGTGAACCCGGTGGGGAAGGAAGAGGTAAATGGTTGGGCCGTTGGCCCGGAACGGCGAGGGACGATTTGACCGGGATTCGCTTTGCGTTATTCGCGTGGATTCGCGTCCATTCGCGGTTTCAAAATCGCGTTGCTGGGTTCCCGCGTGCGCGGGAATGACGGGGTGGGGCGGTTATTCGACGCCTTCGGTTTCGTGCAGTTCGTCGATCAGGTAGACGGTCAGCGATCGGGCTCCGTGGGCGCCGATGACGAGGGACTGTTCGATGTCCGCGGTCTTGGACGGGCCGGAGATGAAGCCGGCGTAGCGGTGTCGGCCGACTTCAACCTGGGAGTACGCCTCGTGCATGTTGTTCACAATGCGTGATGCCGGAACGGCCAGGGCCATGTGCTGAGGAATGAAGTAGAGGACTCTATGCTTCAGCGTGTCGTCCTGAACCCAAACCGCTCCGTTCTCAGCAACAGCCAGATGTCCGCGCAGAACCGCAAAGTCGACGTTCTCCAGCTGGTGCGGATCGGTGATCTCATTCAGGTCAAACGAACTATCGCCGAGTCCCGGGATGACGCTGCATCGCACCTTTGCACTTTGCCAGACCGGCAGACTGTTCAAATGCTGCGAGGCTTCCTCGATCGTGGCCGTTCTCACCATCTGTCCACCGACGGACGCAAGGACTTCTGCAAAGCGAGCCACAGGGTCCGGGAATGTCTGCCATCGGCCAGGTTCAAGAACTTCCGGCAGCGGCGATGACTGAGGCAGTGCCGCGCGGATGTTCCTGAGGATCTGCTGGCGGGAGTTCGAGTTTCTCACGATCATGTCATCCTGTTGATTCGTATCGACATTGGCCCTGTTCAACAGGCTCATCGTTGGCAGGGAGCCAATCGTCGGTGGATCAGCGGATTGGCATCCGCCGCTCGCCGCGGTTTCTCACTGAGTGGGTTCCCGCCTGCGCGGGAATGACGGATAGACCCAAGTTGTTGATGTGACAAACCACTCGTTTCATTGCAACTTCATCACACCGACATCGCGAACTATAGGCGGAAACGCCATCTGTTCCAGCACGTCGCGCTGCAGGTCAATTCCAGGAGCAATCTCGGTCAGTACCAGCCCCTCTTCTTCAAGTCGGAAAACAGCTCGTTCCGTGACAAACGTGACGTCCCTCCCGGCACTTCGAGCAACGCTTCCTGAAAAGGAGACCTGTTCGACGTTGCGGACAAACTTGCGTATCGATCCTTCTTTCACGATCACCAGTTTTCCATCTCTGACGTTCACTTCCAGGCCGTCGGCCGTCATCGTTCCGCAGAACACCAGACGGCGTGCGTTCTGCGAGATGTTCACGAATCCACCGACTCCGGCGAATCGAGTTCCAAAGCGGGAAACATTCACATTGCCATGCTGATCCACCTGCGCCGCTCCAAGCGCTGCGAAGTCGAGTCCTCCCCCGTCATAGAAATCAAACTGAGCGGGCTGATCGATGATGGCTTCCGGATAGAGCGAGGCACCGAAGCTGAGACCACCGGCCGGCTTTCCTCCAATGGGCCCGCTTTCCAGAGTCAAAGTCACGTCCTGAAGCAATCCACGTTCGGCAGCGATGACGGCAATGCCTTCGGGCAAACCGATTCCCAGGTTGCACAAGGACCCTGATCGAAGCTCATCACAGGCTCGCGCGGCGATAAGGCGACGAACGGGGTCATGAAGCTCTTTGAGCGATGTCGATGGCGCATGTTCGACGGAGGCGGCTTCGCAGTATCCTCGATTGAAGGGTTCGCCAAATGTCTGCCAGTGATCTTCCTGACTGGCGACGACGATCGATGACACAAGGCGTCCGGGAACACGCACGCTCTGAGGCTTCGCGGGGGCATCCAGAATTCTCTGCACCTGAGCGATCACGAGTCCCTTCTGATTACACGCCGCCTGAGCAATCGGCAGCACATCTCCAATGACGGCTTCATCATCCATCAGCAGGTTGCCATAAGGATCCGCCGCGGTCGCTCGAATCAGTCCGACGTGAATCGGGAACGCGTGATACAGCAACCACGTGCGTCCTCGCAGGGTCACTCGTTCGACCAGAGCCTCCGTCGTTCGTTCATTCAGTCGACCGCCGAAGTTCTCAGGATCGATGAAGGTGCCAAGCCCCACATGAGTCAGGCAGCCGGGCCGACCTGCGGCAATGTCGCGAAACAGATGGCAGATGACTCCCTGAGGAAAATTGTAGGCTTCCACTTTCCCTTCGAGCGCGAGTCTTCCAAGCTTTGGAGCCAAACCCCAGTGTCCCCCGATGACTCGCCGCAGCATTCCCTCATGAGCCAGATGATTGAGTCCTCGATCTTTGCCATCGCCCTGTCCAGCCGCATACACAAGCGTCAAATCCACTGGTTGCCCGTGCGCGAGGAAACGACGTTCCAGTGCTGACGTGAGTGCTTCCGGATGACCGGCACCCACAAAGCCGCCGCAGGCCACGGTACTTCCGGAACAGATCTTTGCGACCGCCTCGTCCGCAGAACACAGCTTTGACGCAATTGGCCAGCTCATGCCCACCAGCCACCGTTCACATGAATTGTCTGCCCAGTGATATACGAAGCAAGGTCACTGCAAAGGAACAGAATCGTATTGGCGATCTCGCGAGGATCCCCGAAGCGTCGCAGCGGAATCTGAGTCAACATCTGCTGGCGAACGGATTCGGGAATCGACTTGCCCATTTCGGTCAGGACAACTCCTGGCGCGACGGCATTCACTGTGATGCCTCGCGCGGCCACTTCTTTGCTAAGCACTTTGGTCAGAGCAATGATGCCGGCTTTGGCGGACGCGTAGTTCGCCTGGCCGAAGAACCCGACGACTCCGGAGATCGATGCCATGGAGACGATTCGACCACCGTCATTCATCCCTGGCAGAACCTGCTGACAGACTCGGAACACAGCCGACAGATTCGTATCAAGGACCGCATCCCATTCATCATCGGTCAGCTTCATCAGCGTTCGATCGCGAAGGATGGCGGCATTGTTCACAAGAATGTCGATGGCCCCGAAGTGTTGATGGACGTGATCGAGCATCGCGGAAACGTCCGAACGCTGACGAACATCGGCACCGATCGCAATCGCGCGGTCTCCCAGTTGCTTTGCTGCGTCTTCCGCCTGGGCTTTGCACTTTCCTTCGTCGTCAGGAAAGTAGTTCAGCACGACCTTCGCACCGGCTTCATGCAACTGAGTTGCCGTCGCCAGGCCAAGCCCCTGACCTCCGCCTGTGATGAGTGCAACTTTATCAGTGAGGGAGATCATTTTTATTGCTCGGTTCCTGGTTCGTGGTTCGTGGTTCTTGGTTGGGTAGTAGAGAAGTTCCTGGTTCTTTGTTCTTGGTTCCTGGTTGGGAAGGCAACGCGTTTGTGGTTGAGACCGGCGGTTAAGTGTTACCCCAAAACAAAGAACAAAGAACAAAGAACCACGAACCAAGAACATGGAAAAGCACAACGGGAATTCGAATTATTCGAATTTCGGTTGTGCTTTCCATCGTGCGATTCTGCCTTCGGAGCCGGCGGCCCAGATGGCGAATTTCGGAACGGACGATGGGGGATCTGACTTCGGCAGGGCGACGGAAACAGTATGAAATCCAGTCGCGGAGACTCGCTTCCACGTCTCCCCGCCATCGGCCGATGCGTCGGTGCCGGACGGGCCTGCGGCAATCAAGTATTCACGGCTTTCATTCACGGGTACAACCGCGACGACAGATCGGAATCCGGATGGCGGCGTTGCCGTTGGCAGTCTCCATGTCTTTCCACGATCATCGCTAAGCGCCACGTTGCCTTCAATGACGTCGGCCTTTTGATAGTCACCACCGACAGCAATCAGTCGGTCGGCATTCTTCTCCGACTGAGCGATCGAAAAGACTCCGGAGGATGCACCTGGCTTCATTGGTAAAGTGGCCGTTGTCCACGCTGGCTTCGTGTCGGAATTCGAATCGCCAGAGGACGAATCGCTGTCCAGTCGCAGACCGCCCGAAGGACTGAGCATCGCCAGAGAATTCACGCTCTGCGGTTCAGACTCCGCGATGCCTCCGAGGCCAATCACGAACGAATCTGTTCCCGTCCATGTCAGATGAGTCCCGCTGGCGGCAAAGGCGGCGAGTCCTTTCGGCAGCCTTGGGCAGTTCGTCTGACCCACAAGTTTCCACGAGGCTCCAGCGTCATTCGTTTGCAGAAGCATCATGTGCCCGTCGATCGGATCTCCCATCAGGATTCCGCTCTTCCTGTCTGCGCTGACAGCCATGCCGTCGAAGAACGCAGTTGCGTCGGGATGCTCATAGACGATGGACCACGATTTTCCACCGTCGGTTGTTCGATACAGACGGTCCACATCGCCTGCACTCATAATGACCGCAGTGTTCGCATCCCAGGCTTCGATGTCGCGAAAATCCGCTTTGTCAGCATCCGGCGGACCCACCGACGACCAAGATGCGCCGCCGTCGATCGTTCGCAGAACAGCTCCCTTCGCACCGCTTGCCCAGCAGCATTGATCATCAACCGCAGAAATGCCGCGAAGACTGACATCGGTGCCAGA
>JAEUII010000152.1 GCA_016795145.1 Planctomycetaceae bacterium | reverse complement strand
TGGAGAGCTTGGTGCCCTCGTCGAGCAGCTGTGCTCCGGTCAAAACTTGCGGTGATGCCGGCTCGTCCCAGTTCGTGACGATGTACCGTCGGTCACGGTCAACGGCACGGAACTTCACCTGAATGTTGGAGATTTGGTCGGTGGCTCCTCGAAAGGCCTGAACCACCCCGTGCTGCGTTTGAGGGGAATGAAACTGGAACGCAATCCAGTCGTCCGATGCCTCCGGGCGTTCGTGCAGCGGGTAGAAGTCTTCCATGAACAGGTGGCGCACGGGCAAGTAGCGGTCGAGGTGCTTCCGGAGTGATTCGACGGCTGCCGGATCACGATAATTGATGGCGAAAGACGAGCAGGCGCCCATTCCGCTTCGCAGAGCGATATTGTCGGGGGCGGCGGCTCCAAGACCATGGAGCGGAATCCACTGCGACAGCCCGGCCGTCATGTCCTGAACATTTTGAGGATATGTCGGGTCGCCCCAGCAACTGTCACTTCTCCAAAGGACGACGGAACGTCGCATCATCTCAAAGTCCATGCGACGTCCCCCTGCGGCACAGCTATCGATGATGAGTTTGGGATGTCGTCGCTGCAGTTCATCTAGGAAGTCATACAGTCCGTTGATGTAGCGAACTTCACACAGTCCCACTTCGTCCGTCGTATTGCGGGATGCCCAGAACCATGCCGGGTAGAGATTGAAGTCCTGGCGGTAGATGGACACGTTCCAGTCCGTGATGCACTGGGAAACTGTCTCTGTCATCCAGCGCCTCGCTTCCGGATTTCCCAGATTCAGCAGGTGGAAGCCATCCGTCTCCTGATAGCGAAGTGATTCCGGGGTTCCCTGAGGACGCAGAATCCACTCGGGATGTTCACGGTGCAGCCACGTCCCTCGCATCACTCGTTCAGGTTCAAACCACACAAGGAAACGCAGCGCCCTGGAATCAACGAGTTGACCAATTGGCTTCAGCCCATTCGGAAATCGTTTCGGATCCGGATTCGGATTTCCCTGCGAGCCAGGGAAGCCTCCTTCATTCCAGCCAGCATCCAGCCAGAATGTGTCAATCGGAAGGTGCTGATCGCTAATGTCAATTGCGAGCGATCGAAGGTTCTCTTCCGACGTGTCGTTAAACGCCAGCATCCCATGGACACTTGCGGCGACTGGCATCAAAGCGAGCGGATCGTGGTTCGCTGGCGTTAGCTTCTGCTTCATGAAGCGACGGAACTTGTTTTGCCCTGAAGTCCAGTCGCCCCGGTAAGGCATCAGCAAGACAGACGGCAGTCGTACAGTCTCTCCGGCGGGCAGATGAAAATGAGCTTCCTTAAGACCGGCTTTGATTCGAATTGTGTTATCGCTCTGCCGCTGAAAACTGACCCGCCAGTCACCAGTCCAGCCTACTGCAAGGATCAGTCCGCCCGACGTTCCTGCGACATTGAAGTAGGGCATCGCGCCGTCAGAGGATCGCCCGCCAAAGGACTCTACAACGGTCTCTGGTTGTGCCTGCAGGTCGCTGACGAGCGAACGAAAATCATCCGCATCTCCATGACTGCCTTTGCTCCAGTGCAGGATCATTTCAGATCGCTTCGGGAACTCGAGTACAAAATCTGCACTTGGAGAATTCCTGAAGAGCACGGACTCAGTCTTGCCTGCAGCAAGCCTCACCTGCCATTCGGTGGCGTCGAAATCGGGATAGTCAATCTGCTCAAAAGTCATGCCCTGGAGATCTCTCGGGACGGGCAACGACTCCTGTTCAACAACTTCGAACGAATCAGAGAATCGAATCAGACCGGGCTGATTCTGCACTGCCTCACAAACGGCCGTGCAGAAGGTTCTGAGCAAGAAAAACAGCACGATCACACGGCGCAGTTGCGACAAAGACATCTTCATGATCGTTGGTGACTTTCTGTTCTTGCCCCACTGTCGTCGACGGCATCGCTGCGGTACCTGGATTCGTACTTTGGGGTCATCCAGTGAGATGCGGTCAGGCAGATTTAACAATACTGCACGGCATCGGTCCGACTGCAGGCGGATGGACAACAGAGTATATGAATCTTCCGTGATGTTTCCCTGCCGACCAAAAAAAAGGCCTGCCGACTTTGGTCGGCAGGCCTCGTGATATCCCAAACAGACTTCGGTCCGCAGTCGTTACTGCAGCAAAGTTCTACTTGTCCTTTTTCTCAGCCTTCAGTTCTTTCAGGTATTCAGCCATCTGAGCATTCATTTCGGCGGCAGGAGCATTCTTGTGCTTCACTGCCAGTTCCTGAACTTCGATGGCCTTGTCGAGGTCTCCGTTCAGATGATGCAGATGAGCCAGAGTGTCGAGGATCATGCTGCTTTCAGGAGAACCTTCGACAGCCTTCTCGGCAGCAGCAGTTGCTGCGGCAATCAATGGCTTTGAAAAGTCCTCGGCCCCATTCGCTGCTTCGTAGACCTGCCATGCGATTTCGTTCAGTGCGTCAGATGTCGTGGTCTTGTCTGCAACCAGCGTCTGGAGCAGTTTTGCGGCATCGTCGGTCTTGTCGAGCGACATCATGACTCGGAACTGCAACCCCACGATTCGTCCGCGAGATTCCGCCGGGACCTTCTTTGCAATTTCGTCCAGTGCCTTCAGGCCTTCTTCGGCCTCGCCCTGCTGAATTTTCTGGATCGCTGGAGTTACCAGAATCTGCAACTCAATCTGTCCAAGGAACTGCAGTGTTTCCGCATCGCCTTCGTACTTCTTCCGAGACTCAGCGATCATCGTCAGTGCGTCGTCGGACTTGCCCTGACGCATCAGTCGGCTGATCTTGCCCATCAGTGCATCGCGATCCTGCTGCTTCTTGAATTCTGCCAGGTAAGCTTCTCGATCCCATTTATCGCCGACGACTTTTGAAAGTGGATCATCCATGGCCATTGGGTGGCCGATCCACTCGATCTGGCTGGACTTGCCAACGATAAAGCATGTTGGAATGCCGTTCTGACCAGCAGCTTCCATGTAGTCAGCCGCGACGGACCGGTCTGGGTCCGTTGTAAGACAGTAGGCACTGGTAAGAGTTCCGTAGGTCTTCTCTTCAGCGTCCTTCTTTTCTTCCGCTTTCTCGTCCTTCTTCTCCTCGTCAGAAGCTTCTTCTTCCTGACCTGGAAGTGGGCGCTTCAAGAAGCCTTCGACGGTTTCCAGATCTTCATCGCTGATGCTGACAATCTGAACGCCTTTATCAGCGTACTTTTCCTGAGTCTCAGCAAGGTGAGGCATGCTGGCGACGCATGGGCCACACCACGTTGCCCAGAACTCAACCACGTACACCTTGCCCTTTTCGAACTTGGTCACCGGCTTGAATTTGCCATGCCCGTCGCTGACCCAGTGTTCGACATCAAGTGCTGGAGCTGGCGATCCGATCGTCAGAGCTGGACCTTCCTCTTCTTCCTTCTTCTCATCAGCAAACGACATGCTCAAAGCCGTGGTACATGCCAGCGAGAATGCTGCCACGAACGACACGTTACGGAAACTGAATTTCATCGGTGATTGATCCCCAAAAGTACACGGTTGCGCAGTCGATTCTCCTGACACTCGGAGGTTCTCGCTTGCCGCCAGTTGCCGAAGGATAGCAGTCTCCTTCAAAAAAAGGAAAATCGTTATGATTTCTTCGCAGATGGATCTCATGATTTTGTGTGAAATCGGTCAGAAAGCGGATTCTCCATGGCGCTTCCTTCGGTCCTGATTCTTGGCGGCGGAATCACCGGGGTGACCTGCGGGATCGTGCTTCAGATCCTTGGCTTTCGAACTCGCATCGTCTGTCAGCACTGGCTCGGCACTGCCGCTTCGACGCAAACTGGACCCGCTGACCCGCGTTTTGCGTCCCTGTATCCAGCCGCCAGCATCATTCCTCACACGGTGCAGATCGAAAATGAATCGTGGCACATGCACTGTGGGCAAACGTTCTTTGACTTGTTTGCCGATCTTGGTCTCAAGTGCGTTCGCCGTCAGCGCCATTTTGAGGTCTTCGAAGCTCCTTGCAGCGCACCTGACTACGCACAGGCGATGTCGGAGTTTGAGGAGATTCTGCCAGATGCCTTGAGCCAGCGTAATGCCCCGCGACGCTGCGACGATCGGCAGGTCTATGGCTGGAGCTTCAGGACTCTGTTTGCCGAGATGCCTTTGTACCGGACCTTTCTCGCGGACCTCTATGCTCAGCTCGGTGGTGCAGTCTTATCTCCGTTGACTGTGACACCTGAAACACTGGCACAGTTTCCAGAAGACATCGTTCTGAACTGTTCGGGTGCCTGGAGTCCGTCACTGTTCCACGATCCCCTGGAGTCTCGCTTTGTGAAGGGACTTCTTCTGAGAGTTGATGCTGGTGGTTCCATGCCGGTTCATCAGCGAACAGGTGAGCTCACAAGTTACAACTATCACCCTGATGCATCGGTCTATGCTCAGGCAGACGGGCCTCCTGCGGATGTCTACTTTTATCCTCGACATGATGTCTGCCTCCTGGGAGGTACGCGACTCCAGTCGTTGCCATTGACTGTGGACGATGTCGGGTCATGTGATCGCCAGCCAAAGATCACTTGGCGCGGGGAAGAGTATTCTGGTGAGACGTTGCAGATTCCGGCGGCTGACCTCCCAGGAAGGACTCACACTGTTCCTCGCCCAATCCTTGAACTGAATGCTCAACTTGTGAAAGGGCTCACGGGAGTCGACCTGAGAACATTCCCCGTGACAGCCATGATGGGATTTCGGCATCAGAGGCAGCATGTTCGCCTCGAACAACAAGCCATCGGTTCTCGTCTGGTGATCCATAATTACGGACATGGCGGTGCTGGGGTGACTCTGTCGTGGAGCTGCGCGATGAAAGCCGCTCAGATGCTGATGTCGCTGAAAGAGATCAGTCAGATTTCTGAAGAGGTTCTGGCGGCTCTGAAGAATCATGTTGCCGGATCGATTGGCGGATGCGGGCAAGCCCATCGGAGAAGTGTATAAGTTTTTTTGTCGACACCGGACGGCTCGCGCCGTTCCGCTACAGCTCCGGTTGCATTCGGCGTTGCGACGGTTTACGGAGTCGATATCCGGAGCCGGTTCCGAAGCGAAATTCGGCGGATTCGGCGGTAGCGAGGGAGATGTTGCCCGAACCGCAGCTGGATCGAAATCCACAATCGTGCGAATCGCTCCAATCTTCGAACCTCGGATTTTCGCCAATTTCGAAAGCCGCTAGAGTGATCGCAGGAAATGCAATGCTGGCGACGTGGCGATGGCCATAAGCCCTGTGGCCGGAATGCTCAGCCGGCGAAGTACTGGAGTATCACGAAATGAAACGATGGACCGTTCTTGCTCTGCCATTGCTTGCCTGCGCTGTTTTTGGATGTGAGACGCCAGGAAGCAAGGCCAGCAAACTTGCAGACGCCGGATCCTCAATGGAAGCCCCCGCTGCTCCCGTGACATTTCTTGATAAGCCATCACTGCAGAATGGCTGCGGCCCCATGGACAGCGATGCGGCGAAGGAGTTTCAGGAAACGGCGTCCGGGCTGCGATACCGTGTGCTTAGAGCATCTAATGGGCGAAAGCCTCTGGCTGCGAATACTGTCAAAGTCAATTACAGAGGCTGGCTGGACAACGGTCGACAGTTCGACAGTTCTTATGACCGAGGCGAGCCAATTGAATTCCCTCTGAATCAAGTTGTTGCCGGATGGACCGAAGGAATGCAGCTCGTTGGCGAAGGCGGAATGATTGAACTTTGGATTCCGTCAGAACTGGGGTACGGTGCAAAAGGCTCACCCGGAGCTGTGCCGCCCAACGCAGATCTGCACTTTGTGGTTGAGCTGCTCCAGATCAAGTAGGCGATCACTGTCGTTGACATCGCCACATCATGACTCGGTGTTTGAATCAGAATGCCTACGGCTTGAGAGCTGCTGTCAGTCGTTCGATGTTGCCAGCCAGTCGCTTCCAGACCGACTCAATTGCTGCGGACTCACACGTATCAATCGGCACGATCCTGAAGTCTGCATCCTTGATGACGGAATGCGCTGACTCCGGTCGTCCCGCGTCAATCAGAAAGATCCGGAGTCCATCTGCGGGGACGTCTTTAAGCAGCGTTTGAAATTCCTGCAGCTGCTCCTCGTTGAATTCGCCTGATTCAGGCCCATGCAGGTAACGACACTCCAGACCCACTGCCTTCGCCAGATACAGGTAGTTCGAGCTGTCTGCAACCAGACTCACCTTTGTGCCATTCAGTGATGTTTTCAGAGCCTGAACTTTTTCAATCTGGCTCTGCACCTGTGAACGCAGAACGGCCGATGCCTTGCTGATTTCGTTCGCCGCGTCTGGGTTCTTTTTGGCCAGCGCTGATTCGATGACCGAGATTTGCGGAAGCACCAATTCGGGATTGAGCCAAGTGGCCCACACTGTCCCCGGATGACTGTGCTTTCCTTCCGGACCATGCTGGTGACTGATGGCATCTGGAATTCGTATAAAGTCGTCGTAGATACCTTTCGAGACATCCGTGACTCGAGATCCCGGAAGCGATGCGCGATCTTTCCATGGATCATACCCCGCGCCCTGAAGAAAGATCAGGCCTGCCTTCTGGATCGCCTTGATGTCTTTGCTCTCCGGCGTCCAAAGTCGCGACACAGTCGAATCCGGAACGAACTTCTGAACCTCAAAGTGCGCTCCGGCAAGTTCCCTCGTGATTTCCAGCGCTACCTGGCTCGTCACCGCCACGACCGTCGACTGGGCCGAAGTGGGTTTCGTTTGTTCTTCGGATTTCTGCTGGCAGCCGATCAACAGAGTGGCAACGGCGAATGCAAGTGGAAGCGCACTGGGTCTATTCATGACGGGCATATCACTTGTTGGCGGATGTTTTCAGAGTTCTTCACCACCAGAAACGTTCAGGATCTCCCCTGTGATGAAACTGGAGTCCAGCAGGAAGTTGATCGCGTCGGTGAGTTCCTGAGGTGAGCCGGTTCGACGCAGAGGAATCGATGAGATGGCTCGTTGCTCATGCCAGTTCAGTCGATCTTCCGGCGGAAGGATTGCTCCAGGTGCAATCCCGTTGACCTGAACAAGCGGCGCGAGTTGCAGTGCGAGTGACTTGGTTACGCTGCTGAGCGCGGCTTTGGTTGCTGTGTAAACGAGGTGATCGGGACCAGGACGCTGAGCACGCCAGTCCAGAATGTTGATGATGTGGCCTCGATGTCCTTCACCCAGTTGCCGAATGAACTGCTGTGCAAGAAACACCGGCGCCAGAAAGTTCACCGACACATGCACGTTGCAATGGTACAGGTCAATCCACGGCAGCGCGCGATCCTGAAACACCGCGGCGCTGTTGATCAATGTGGTGACTTCGCCCAGGTCTGCGGCCGCTTCAAACACTGTCATCGCAGCCGCTCGGGGGTCTCGAAGATCCGCAGCCACGGCAATTGCAGTCCCGCCTTCGGATCGAATGCGATTGACCAGAACATTCGCTTCCACCGCGGATGTTCCGTGATGCACGACAACCGCCAGTCCTCGTGCCGCCATGGCCAGCGCGATCTCGCGACCAACACGGCGAGCAGCTCCGGTGACGACCGCGACCTGCGCTTCCCCTTTGCGCACTTTCGGTGTTGGTGCTGAAGCTGGTGCTGTCTGCGGCGAATTCTGTGCAGCTGGAGGCGATTCAGGTGCTGGGGCTTCCGCAGAGTCAGGTGCGACTGATGCGGCATCTTCAACCGGACCAGCGGATTGATCCGCGGCGAGAGGCAATGGTTTTGCTTGCTCCGGTTTCATGAGCGATGGAATCTGACTGGCGGTTCGACCGTCCTGTCTGACCTGATCCAGCGTTCTCCTGCTGCTGGCAACACTGCTGTTCGCCGAACTCCACGATTCGCTGAGAGTCTACGACTGTGGATGGCAGGCGGCAGCATATCGAGCCAGCCGGTCGATCTCCCAGCGATTCGCCAAACTCCCCTGAAAAATCCACTGTTTTCGAAGCGAGAAGACGGAGGAAATATTCACTTTGCTGACGCTCTCACAGCATTACACTACCCTGCTTCCGTTCCGCATGATTGCCTCACTCACGTTGGACGACGCCAGATCCGGTGTCTCCAGTTGACTCGTTTTCAGAAGAAATGCGATGTTGTCCGAAGAATTGAAGTCTGCATTGACCCCGGTGCTCGGTCGCATTCCCAGCGGCGTTTTCATTCTTGTTGCTGGCGGCCCGGAAGGGCGCAAAACGGGGTTGCTGGCAAGCTGGATTCAGCAGGCCTCATTCGAACCGCCTCAGGTGACCGTCGCGGTGAACAAATCTCGGTACCTCAAGGACTGGCTGCAGCCGGGGGCGGCGGTCACTTTGAATCAGGTCGTAAAGGGCGACAGTTCTCTGTTCAAGCAATTCGGAAAAGGCTTCGAGCCCGATGCGGATGCGTTTGTTGGTGTTGAGTTTGAGCCAGGTCTGTCAGGACTACCACGTCTCAAAGCGGCGCTCTCCACCATGGAGGGAAACGTCGTTTCCAGCATGGAAGCGGGTGACCACATCATCTTCCTGGTCACTCTGACGAATGCCGTCCTGCACAAAGACCCGACCGAGAATGAACCCTATGTGCATATTCGAAAGAACGGTTTTAGCTACTGACGACTTCTGACGGTGGTCCACGATCTTCTCCGGTTTCAAATGTTATGACTCTTCATGCTCCGCAGTTTGACATCGCAAGAATTCTGCGAGACACCAGTGTTCAGCATGTGGAGTATCATCCGTCCCTGTCTTCCACCAGTACGGTTGCGTCGGAGCTATTGGGGCCGTTGTTGGGGCGGGCTCCTGCCGTGGTTCTGGCCGATGAACAAACTGCAGGGCGAGGACGAAAGGGCAACGTCTGGTGGTCGTCCGCCGGCGCGCTGACGTTCTCACTGGTGCTGAACGCGTGCGAAGTTCCGATTGCCGCAGAACGCCGGCCACTCATCGCGCTCGCTGCCGGTCTTGCCGTGCGGACGGTGTTGACCGACATTGCTCCGGGATTTGAATTCTTCGTGAAGTGGCCGAACGATGTTCTAACCGGCGCTCAGAAGATCTGCGGGATTTTGGTCGAACAGCAGACTGCGAATGATCAGCAGGGACTCATCATCGGCATTGGCATCAACGTGAACAATTCTCTCCGCGAGGCCCCGGCTGAAGTCTCACAACGAGCAACCTCGCTGTTTGATCTCTGTGGCCAGTCGTTTGAATTGACGGATGTTCTAATTCGAGTCCTTCAACAACTGGACCTTCGAATCACTCAGTTCGTCAACCAGCCTCGACTCGCCCTTTCCGAAGTGAATCGCGCCAGCCTGCTCAGCGGCCGAACCGTCACTGTGCTATCCCGCGATGCGATAATCTCCGGCCACTGCATCGGCATCGATGAAGACGGACAACTCGTCCTTCAAACCGAGCAGGGCTTGATTCGTTGCTCGACGGGAATTGTTCAGCAGTGGTAAGCGCCAATTCTCGCATTCATCCGACAAAAGATGTAGGACAAAAAACAAGGCGAGCGGGGTGACGTCAGTCCCCTATTCGTGTGAATTCGCGTCCATTCGCGGTTTCAAAATCGCGTTGCTGGGTTCCCGCATGCGCGGGAATTATGGACCAGAGAATGGGTGCCGGTGGGTTGACACCGCACCGCTCGCCGTGGAGGCACGGGTCACGGAGGACTGACGTCCATTCTGTCCCCATCTTTTTGTCCAACATTTTTTTGTCAGAACAACAAGTATCAATCTGGAAACTGACGTCGCCTCGCTCGCCTGTAGCTAAAAGTTGTTGCTTCCGCCGGTGCAGGACCGACGGAAAGCAGGCGCGAGTTCTTTGCGGTTCTTTGTAGCTGTCAGTTGATGCTTCCGCCGGTGCGGGACCGACGGAAGCGTGAACAAGTTTGCTTTGCCTTATTCGCGTGAATTCGCGTCCATTCGCGGTTTCAAAACCACGTTGCTGGGTTCCCGCATGCTCGGGAATGACGGACCAGAGCATGGGTACCGGTGGGTTGATACCGCACCGCTCGCCGTGGAAGGCGCGGGGCACGGAGGACTGACATCCATTCTCTCCCTATTTTGCCCAACATTTTTTGTCAGAACAAAAATCGCAATCAGGGGACTGACGTCGCCCCGCTCGCCTTGGGGATCGACAATCCCGGGCTACGAGTTGCTGACGGAGTTCTCGCTGATTCCAACTCCGGCTCGCAGCTGGTGGCGTGCGAGGCATGCTTCGACGAACCCTTTGAAGAGTGCGTGAGGCTTGTGTGGCTTGGACTTGAATTCCGGGTGATACTGTACGGCGACGAACCATGGGTGACGAACCAATTCCACGATCTCAACCAGGGTTCCGTCCGGACTTGTCCCCGCGATCGCCATGCCCGCGTCCGTGAATTCCTTGCGGTATTCCGGATTGAACTCATAACGATGTCGATGACGCTCGCTGATTTCCGGAAGACCATACGCCGCAGCCGTGCGAGTTCCTTCGGCAATCACGCAGGGCTGAGCACCCAGACGCATTGTGCCGCCCTTGCGATTCACGCCCTTCTGGCCTTCCAGCAGACAGATGACTGGATGCTGAGTATCGCCCGAGAATTCGCTGCTGTTCGCATCTTTCAGGCCCAGTACATTGCGAGCAAACTCAATCACCGCGCACTGCATTCCCAGGCAGATACCGAAGTACGGGATCTCACATTCGCGAGCAAACTGAACGGCCTGAATCTTGCCTTCGATTCCTCGCATGCCGAAGCCACCTGGAACAAGAATTCCGTCCACGCCCTTCAGCAGGATCTCCGGTCCCTGACGCTCCAGTTCTTCCGCTTCAATTCGCTTGACGATGACAGACGTCGACGTTGCGAAGCCTGCGTGATCGAGCGATTCGTAGATCGACTTGTAAGCGTCGCGATGTTCGATGTACTTGCCAACGACGGCGATGGTGACTTCGAATCGAGGATTGCGAATACGATGCACCAGCTGTCGGTAGTCTTCCATCTGCAGCGGGCCGGGGGTCAGATGCAGCTTCTGACAGATCAGTTCATCAAGTCCATGCTCAACAAGTCCCACAGGAACTTCGTAGATGGAGAATTCTTTGTCGACCTCTTCAATGACCGCTCGCTTTTCGACGTTACAAAACAGCGCGATCTTGTCAGTGTGTTCGCGGCCAATCGGTCGCTCGGTTCGAACAATCAGGATGTCCGGCTGAATTCCGATTTCGCGAAGCTGCTGAACGCTGTGCTGAGTCGGCTTGGTCTTTGCTTCGCGCGCTGCTTTCAGGTACGGCACCAGCGTCAGGTGGATGAACATGCAATTCTCTTTGCCGATATCCAGAGGAATCTGGCGAATGGCTTCGAGGAATGGCAGTCCTTCGATGTCTCCGACTGTGCCTCCGAGTTCTGTGATGACGACATCGACGTCTGGCGTCGCAAGGCTCAGGATGCAAGACTTGATCTCATCGGTGATGTGAGGAACGACCTGGACGGTGCGACCCAGGTACTCACCGCGTCGTTCCTTTTCGATAACGGACGAATAGATCTGCCCCGTCGTATAGTTCGAGTGACGATTCAGTGTGCCTGAAGTGAAGCGTTCGTAATGGCCAAGGTCCAGGTCTGTCTCGGAACCATCGTCCAGTACGTAAACTTCGCCGTGCTGGTAGGGGCTCATTGTGCCCGGGTCAACGTTGAGGTACGGGTCGAGCTTCTGCATGCGGACTTTCAGTCCACGTCGCTCGAGCAGCATGCCGATAGAGGCTGAGGTGAGCCCTTTTCCCAGTGAACTGACCACGCCACCCGTGACAAAAATGTGCCGGCTCATAACCGCCCCGTCCGCTCCGCAGAGCCCTGAAAGTAGAATCAACCTGCCGCAACCTTGCGTGCTCTCTCAGGACGCGTGTCTTACCCGAGAACCCGCTGCGTCTCAATCACTCCCGGGACCATTCCACGGGAACGATCGGAAATCCGGCAGGCTGTCGAATTCGATGTTTGCAAACCGTTTGATCAGAACACGTTGCGCCGATGTCCATGTCGTGAGAACGACGAAAGTTCCGAGCGTCGGGCGATTGTTCTCAATCTGATTCAGCATGGATCCCACTGTACTGGTCCGGACTCCCTGCCGAATTCACAGCGATTCCGGTTCGCGGCCGCCAACGTCATCAAAACATGAACGAATCTGTCTGAAGATTGAATCGGGACGTCTCTATGCGCCGAGTGACTTTCCTTTGGCAATTGTGGCTCATCCCACTTGCAAATGGCCTCAGTCAAATCACGAGATACGCCATGAGAGAATCTTCGTGACAAATTTCGTTCTCTTGCGATAGAATTCCTGTATGGTCGAACTTACCGCAGAACAACGTCAAGCTGTTGAACAGCATCCCGAGGGCGTGGAGTGCCACGACACTTCATCGCTGCGACGGTACGTTTTGATGGACGCCGAATTGCATCGCAAGGCAATGCTAGCGCTGCGGCAGCAGGAAGATCTCTCTGCTATTGGACGCGGACTCGCAGAAGATGATGCGGGGAAGACGATGTCCATCGAGCAGTCGCAGGCCAGGCTCCTCGCGACGTTGAGGCACGGGCATCCTCAGTAATGAGCCTCGAAGTCCGAGTGACGGAACAGGCCCATGCTGATATTGAACGGAATGCGCACTGGTGGGCGGAGAACCGCTCATTGGAGCAGGCAATTCGATGGCAGGACGCCGTCTACCGACAACTTCGTGAGCTGGCGCTGATGCCGGAAAGCTATGGCATCGCTCACGAGTCTGTGGCACTTGGTGTCGAACTACGGCACAAGGTCGTTGGCCTGGGAAAAGGAAACTACCGCGCCATCTTCAGAATTCACGAACGACACATCTCAATCCTGGCCGTTCGTCGAGCAAGTCAGGATGACATCACGACTGAGCTACTCGACACGAATGACTGAGACACCCGCGTGCATCGCTACGCTGACTTACCTTCGGTCGAAACACGTGTGCCGATGCGTTCTCCGGCGACCACTCGAGCAATGTTGCCGACCTTTTTGTAGTTGAACACGATGATGTCGATGTTGTGTTCCATGCAGTGATGCATCGCCTGAGCATCCATGACCTGAAGGTTCTGGTCGAGCACATCGCGGAATGAAATGTCGGTGTAGCGAATTGCGTGAGGATTCTTCAGTGGGTCGGCGGAATACACGCCATCGACTTTGGTGCCCTTCAGAACAACTTCGCAATCCAGCTCGCGCGCTCGAAGAGCCGCAGCGGTGTCTGTCGTCACGAACGGGCTGCCGGTTCCTGCTGCCAGAATGACAACGCGACCTTTTTCCAGATGACGAAGGCAGCGACGACGAATGAATGGCTCTGCAACGCCTTCCATTCGAATGGCGCTCTGCAGACGAGTCTGAACGCCAACGCTTTCGAGTGCATCCTGCAGTGCAAGGCCATTGATGACGGTGCCCAGCATTCCCATGTAATGAGCGGTTGATGGGACAATCGCCTGACTGATGTCGGCAAACTGCTTGCCGCGGATGATGTTTCCGCCACCGCAAACGATCGCCAGCTGCACGCCCTTCTGGACCACATCACGAATCTGCTCCGCCACGGAAGACAGTTCATTCATGCTGATCCCGGATTCTCCCTCGCGACAGAAACTCTCGCCGCTGATCTTCAGAAGAACGCGACGGTAAGGAAGGCGAAGGCCGTTTGCGGACATGACAACTCTCCACTCGGAACGAATTGAAGTTGAAGATGGAATCGCACTGTTGACCGAATGACAGGCTATCGAAGTTGTCAGCTCGGTGCGAAATGGGCGAGGCCTGAATTGAGAAAGCCGGCGACGACAACGTCATCGCCGGCCTGGTCTAATTGCATTACAGCGACTGCTGACTAAGCAGAAGCGCCAACTTTCCAGCGATGGAATGTGACAGCTTCGAGGCCTGAATCAGACAGAGCCTGTGCGACGGTCTTCTTGTCGTCCTTGGCGAATGGCTGAGCAAGCAGCACACCCTGGTCAGCAAAGAAGATCTTCATTCGGCCGTCAACCATCTTGTCGATGATGTTCTCCGGCTTGCCAGATGCACGAGCTTCCGCTTTCAGCTTTTCACGCTCTGCGTTGACGATGTCAGCGCTCAGCTCTTCTGGCTTAGTAACGGCTGGATTCAATGCCGCAATGTGCATTGCGACATCCTTCAGGATATCGGTGTTCTTTGGGGTGCCAGTGGCCACGAAGAGCACGCCAGTCTTGTAGTCGTGATGGACGTAACCACCGACTGGTCCCTTTACTCGGGCGATTCGGTTGATCACGATCTTCTCGCGAATCTTATTGACGATCTCTTCGTACTGTTCCTGGAACGTCTGAGAATCGCCAGCGCCTTTCTGAGCCATCAATGCAGCACCGTCAGCAGCACCTGGGCCATTGAGCAGCTGCTCGACCATTGCCTGGCCGAACTTCTGCATCACTTCCCCAGTTGCAACCGGCGCGGATTCACACTGAATCTCAACCATTGCTGCTTCTGATCCGTCTGGCTTCGCAGCGAAGAAGATGCGGCCTTCCGCGGTGACGTTGTCAGCACGCTTTTCCTGAACCTTCTTGAACATTTCCTTCAGGATCTGAATCGCCTTCGCCTCGTCGCCGTTCGCTTCCGTCAGTGCTTTCTTGCACTCCATCATCGGAAGGTCAGTCTTGTCACGAAGCGCCTTGACGGCTGCTGCTGTAATTTCTGCCATGGAACCACTCCTGAAACCTGCGGGACTGCTGCCCGGAACGAAAGCGGGACAATGCCCGTGAACTCGAAATTGACTCAATTGGACGCAAGCTGCTCAACGTCAGGTCAAAGACACACCAGAGTGAACAGCGTTCATGAAGATTTGGTTGAGACGGCCAGCGTGCCAGTCTCTGCGTTGTGATTTGCACCGCCCGCAACGAACGATGCGACGGCTGACACCGTCGCATCGATCATCGTGAAAGCGGAAGCTGCGATTAGTCGCGGATTGACGGAACAGCCTTGTAGGTCTCTTCCGGGCCGTCGTCCTTCTTCTTTGGATCTTCAGGACGCAGGCTTCGACCCTGCTTGATCGCGTCAGACAGGTGCTGAATGATCAAACGAATTGATCGCAGGCTGTCATCGTTGCCTGGAATTGGCAGGTCGACCATGTCTGGGTCTGAATCGGTATCGATCAGAGATACGACCTTAATGCCCAGCAGTCTTGCTTCGTGAACCGCGTTCTTTTCCTTGGTCGGGTCAACAATGACCAGACACTCAGGAAGACGGTTCATCTCTCGCATACCGTTCAGGTTGCGATAGATCTTTGCATACTCGCGATTCAGCGTGGACTGCATCTTCTTGGAGTAATTGCGAATCTCTTCAGACTCACGAATCTTCTCGAGCTCTTCCAGTCGCTTCAGGCGTGTACGAATCGTACGGAAGTTTGTCAGCGTACCACCCAGCCATCGCTCGGTGCAGTATGGCATACGGCATTCTGTTGCAAGCTCTTCAATCGAAGCAGCTGCCTGACGCTTCGTACCAACAAACAGGATCAGTCCGCCCTGAGCCGCCACCTTCAGAAGATACTTCTTGGCGCGAATCAGACCGCGGATCGTTTCCTTAATGTCGATGATGTGAATTTGGTTACGACGACCGTAAATATACGGTCGCATCTTGGGGTTCCAGCGACTGGATCGGTGTCCGTAATGAACACCTGCGTCCAGAATGTCTTTCACCACAATCTCAGCCATTGCCGATCTCCTGTTTGCTGCGGAAAACCGCAGGCTGACGTTCTAAGTCAGCACAGAACAATTGTGTGAATGCCGAAGACGCGAGGCTTTCGACATGCAACACGCCACATTCTCAACCCGGTGTGACTAAACCGGTCGAAGCTCCCTTGAGCCCGAAAAATTGAAGCGGGGGAAGATATCGTCCGCGCAAAGTGCCGTCAAACAAGGATTTCGGGAAGTTCTCACCGAAACGGCGGGATCACCACAATCGGCCTGGCTGGTTCGTTGGTGTAGTGTTCATGTGGTCAGTTTTCTGGCGTTTCTGACGCTGGGGTTGCCGGGATCCGTCGAAATTCCCACTGTTCGCCTTCCCTCCGAGCCTCAATCAGGATCACGGAAGTAGTCGCGGTGAGTTCTTCCCAGGGTATCAATGCAGAAAACGCGTTCTTATCGTTGGGGTCTTTGCTTGTTCTTGTTGTGGCCTGAATTGTCCCATCGACGCAGACCGCAACGATGACAGGTTCCTTCAACGGCAATTCGTTCGAATTTGCCAGCAGGAAACCTTCAATTTCGCAGGGGACGTACGCAGTGTCGTTTGTCGTTGCGTCGGTCACCGGTCGATTCGCCTGCGCCCCAGGTTCCGGAAGCAGCAGTGCGGCAGAATATTCTGAGTCTGGCAGGGTCGCTGTATCGACAACACGTCCAACAAGTTCTGGAACAATATTCAGTCGTCCAAGGCGATCGTCTTTGGATCCCGTACCGAAGGTTTCAATCAGGCGTCGGGTGTGTTGCCGCCGTTGCGGAAAGTCCGGTTCAATGATTGTGTTAGTGAGGCCAACAATCCTCTTGCGAGGCTTCCGGTCGGGCGATGTGACGGGGTGCCCCTCCCACTCGCTCGGCACTGGCAACCTCAGAGCCTCGGCAATCGACGGAGCGATATCAATCGTCTCGACGTTGCGATCATTCACTTCCGCCTGTTTCTGACCAGGCGTCTTGATGAATAAAGGTACGGACACGATGTCTGCGAGTGTATTC
Organism: Planctomycetaceae bacterium; assembly: GCA_016795145.1. GTDB lineage: Bacteria > Planctomycetota > Planctomycetia > Planctomycetales > Planctomycetaceae > SXXK01. The sequence continues at coordinate 9,532 of JAEUII010000152.1, read as the reverse complement.
CCCGACACTTCTCGCAGACCTTCTCCCGGCAGGAACGACATACCATGGTCAGCTGTAACGACCATCAGCGCATCGTCGAGCAGTCCTTCCTCTTCTAATCGATCGAGGATCTGGCCAAGGCTCTGATCCGCCATTTGTATCTGGAGCAGGTTTCGTTGCCACAACTGGGCTGCAAACCAGGGGTCGCTCGAGATCGTTTCATGTTGCAGTCCCGGCACGAGAGTCGCAATCGATGCATTAGGAGCGTAGGTTCTTCCATCGGGCAGCAGACTCCAGGGGTAATGAGGGAGAGCGATATGAAGGAAATGAAACGTCGGCTTCTCACCTGACTGGATTGTGGAGAGAAAATGTCTGACTTGTTCCGTGCGAAGGTTGTCCCATGGATAACTGATCTTTCCTTTCAGAAGTCTGTTGACCGTCGGGGAGTTTGGGAGAAGTCCGAACCATGCTCTTGGTAAACGAGTCATATGTGTCGAGACTTCGCGGGGCAACGAGATTTGCAGGAACACGCACGATGTCGTGTCAAACAGATCCCACGTCTCTGCCAGCACACTTCGATGAGATTTGAACTGTTGCAGAGCGATCGGTGCGAGCTCGGTAACGGGTTCGAAGACTGTCATATCGAACTGATGAGTCTCGTAGATCAGCCGCAGCAGATTGTTGGGGTAATTGGCTTCAACCGGCGCGAGATCGCCTTCGGGATAGACACTCGCAAGCATCGCTGGGACAGCGTGGTCGGTGCGAGGATGCACCGTGGTCGTGTTGCGATAAAAGGTGCTCATCGATGCCAGCCGTCCGAAGGCTGGGAATCGAACAGCGTCGACCTGATCGGCTTCATCCAGCAATGATCCCGCCGTCAGACCGTCGAAAATGATCATGACGACAGGAGTCTTTGCGATGTTGCTGGAAGCAGCATTGGATGCCGATGGATGCCAGTCAAAAACGACTTCTCGAACGGCCGGCGAAAGAAAGAAGCTGACCGGAAAGACCAGGACCCCCACGAGCGTCATCGCGATTAACTGTCGAAACAACTGGCTTCGGTGGTGGAGCCACACAGCAGCGACTGCAATCGGTACGATAGCCAGCGCGATCAGAAAATCCGGCACTCCGGATGTCAGCAAATCTCCTGCCGCCGAAATCCATCGCGCTGCAATCAGCCCCATCAGAAGGCAATACGAAAAGATCGCGAAGTCAAACAACGCTTCGCTGGCCTTTTGACATCTCACGCGGCGCAGAACGGTGATCAACATCCAGCATGTTGCCGGGACAACAGTCAGATGAAGGGCCAGGCAGAGCAGAATCGAAACCGCCGAGAAATTCTGCTGCTGAAGATATCTCAGGTTCTTTGCCAACTGCTCCAGGATCGGCTGCACGACAGCAAACGAATGCAGCCCCAGCAAATGCCAGAACGACAAGCGTGTTGATGGATCGGGTGTTGTCGGAGTCGACATGACAGGATCTGCGCACGGATGGACAGACAGGAATTCACGTGCAGGTCAGCGGTCAAACACCGGCCCGTCAAATCGGCACTGCGGTATCTTGCGAATTCTCACAGCGTCAGCCATTTCCGCAGAGCTGCTCCAGTCGTTCCTGGAATCTCTGCAGAGCACTCATGGGGATCGTGTGAGGACCGTGGAATGCCTGAAACTCCACGTCGAAGCCGGCGTTCTGCAGCAGGTCTCTCAGTTCTTCCGACGGATGGAACGGCAGAATCGGATCCTGGTAACCATGGCTTTGGAAAACTGGACACCCCGGATGAGCCACAGCAAGTGATTTCCATTCTTCACTGTTCAGGAGTGTTCCCGAGAAGAGCGCCAGCATTGCCACTTGAAGCCGATTTTCCAGAGTCACATGGGTGCTCACCATTGCACCCTGCGAAAATCCCCCGAGCACCAGTTGGCCTTCGTTCAGTTTCCACTCCTGCAACATGGAGCGAAGAGATTTTACCAGCATGTTCGCAGCGGACTCCATGCCCGGCGGTTTTAGCAGAGTCAACTCGCTGTAGTTGCGAGTCTGGTTCATCTCTGCGAGCTTCGCCATATTGATCGGCCACCACGCGCGGCCTCCTGGCATTCCGACAGATGTCAGATCGACCGGTGCTTCGGGAAACACAAAGCGACAGGACTCGGCGATGGCTTCGCTTTCCTGAATCAGCATCGGGGCAAGATCAGCAAGATCGTCACCCGATGCCCCAAAGCCATGATTCAGGATGACCAGGAACTTTGGGTCTTCACCCTCCTTCAGCCCATCAATCACAAGACACTGAAGCGATTCTATCGTGCGATGAGTAGCATTCAGTTTCATGTGAGTGGTTCCTGATTGTAGAGCGATTGTCCCAATCGCTTGTGTCGCTGGTTTGTCCTGAACCCGCCCTGTGCAGCTGGCGTTGAAACGACTGAGGACAGTCGTTCTACACAGAGTAGAGCGATTGTCCCAATCGCTTATGTCGCTGGTTTGCCCTTAATCTGCCCTGTGCAGCTGGCGCTGAAACGACTGAGGACAGTCGTTCTACACAGAGTAGAGCGATTGTCCCAATCGCTTGTGTCGCTGGTTTGCCCTGAATCTGCCTCGTGCAGCAAGCATTGAAACGACTGAGGACAGTCGTTTTACACAGAGTAGAGCGATTGTCCCAATCGCTTCAAGCAGAACTGCCACGTTTACAGCGGGGAACCAGTGTAAGGCACATATGGCAGCCCGAAGGTTTCCGCCACAGCCTGGTTCGTGACTCGGCCGTTGACCATATTCACTGCGGCCGCCAGGCCCGAGTCGTTGCTGCAGGCTTCATGCAGGCCTTTGGATGCCAGCTTCATGACGTATGGAAATGTGACATTGCAAAGAGCATAGGTGCTGGTACGTCCCACGGCCCCTGGCATGTTCGTCACGCAATAGTGGACGATGCCATCGATGATGTAGGTTGGATCCGAGTGAGTCGTCGGACGCGATGTTTCTGTGCAACCACCCTGGTCGATGCACACGTCGATGATGACCGCACCGGGCTTCATGATCTTCAGGTCGTCTGCCGTCACAAGTCGTGGTGCTCGAGCACCGGGGATCAGAACTCCACCGATGATCAGGTCGGCTTTTCGAAGCTGTTCCCGAATGTTGTGGCGATCGCTGAACAGTGTGTTCACGTTGGCTGGCATGATGTCATCCAGATAACGGAGTCGATCAATGCTGACGTCCAGGATCACAACATCTGCCTGAAAGCCGGCCGCAATCTTTGCGGCATTTTTTCCAACGACCCCACCGCCGATAATGGCGATGTGCGCTGGTTCGACACCCGGTACGCCGCCCAAAAGGATGCCACGTCCTTCCTGAGGACGCTCGAGGAATTTCGCACCCTGCTGAATGCTCATACGTCCCGCCACTTCGCTCATAGGTGTCAGCAATGGAAGGTCTTTGTTGCGTCCCTGAAGAGTTTCGTAAGCGACCGCGCTGATCTTTGATTCCAGAACGTTCTTGGTCAGTTCTTCGTCAGCAGCGAAATGGAAGTAGGTGAAGACGACCTGCCCAGCACGGAGCAATGGCCATTCGGAACGCATTGGTTCCTTGACCTTGACGATCAGCTCCGCTCCCGCAAACACTTCTTCATGAGTCGCAACAATCGTCGCGCCGCATCTGATGTAATCTTCATCAGGGATCCCGCTGCCAGCTCCAGCGCCGCGTTCGACAAGCACTGTGTGCCCTGCCCCTGTCAGTTCTTCCACGCCGCTTGGAAGCATGGCGACTCGATATTCATCGGACTTAATCTCTTTTGGAAGACCAACAATCATTGCGCTACCCTGAGTGTTTTGTGTTTCGATATGCCTGTGAGAACGGCCGAACCACCGAAGCCTGTGCACCACTCATCGGAGGGGCATAAACGGACTTCGCGTGGCAATTGCCGATCGGTAAGCCACAGATTGTTACCGCGTGCCTTCCCAAACTTCCATCAAGCCCCTCCGTTTTTGGCAGGTTGAGCAGTTTTCGACAGACACGAAGGATAAGACTCGTTCACCTCGGCCGATCGAATGCCCGACGCGGAGTCATTTCTGCTGAGAGAATTTGCAGACAAGATAGAGATCAACTGGCAGGCCTCGGCGAATCCACTGAGCATGGATGCACGTTGGCGAACGCTGCTCGCCGGGCAGATCACAATCTTTGCTCGCCAGTTCAAGAGTTTCCGTCAGATGGTCGGAACTCACCGCTCCTGTGCTGTCGGTCCATTTCAGAATCTGGTGCCGCGATTCGCCCGTCAGTGTCGCTGCCCTGATGACCACGGCGGCTTCCGTGTGCTTCTGAAGCCACTCGTCCAGTTGTTCCGGAGTGATAAGTTCTTCCACGCGCGAGCGACGGCTGGGAATGTTCAACTGGCCATGGTAGTTCCCAAACCACGCGATCTCTTCCGGGCGGTCTCGCAGAATTTCCCCGAGTGGTTGCATGTCAAATCCGCCCCACACGGTCCGTTGCACTGAGACGACAAAGATTGCAATAAAGGAGATTGCCGCAACTGCGATGCCGGCAACCTTCCCGTCGCTGCTCAATCGAGCCAACAGGAAAACTGTGCCACCGCAGACGATCAACGGCAGACACCAGAGATCCGGAATTAATCCTGCTACCATCGTGCCGGACATTGGCGCGATGTGATGGACGGCAAGTGGAAGAGTTCCAAGTAAAGTGGTGCTCAGTCCAATCACTCGAACATCAAGTGACTCCATAGGATGCTCATCCAGCCAGCGGCTCATCGCCAGAGCCCACGCGGGGACCGCCGGCATCAAATAGTAAATCTGCTTTCCGCTGACGAAGCTCAGGATGAGCAGACTGCCGAGTCCCCAGCACATGACGAACCGCAGTCCGTCATCAACGGATACCCGAAGCGCCACGACACCGCGTCTGAAGCCTGCGGTCAACGTCCATGGCATCGCACACAGCGGAAGCCAGGGCAGGTACCACCAGAAAGGCTGCCGATGAGCAAATGAATTCAGGACTCTACCGGCCGTTTGTCCAAACAGCAGTTCATTCCCGAAGGCTTCTCCGCCATATCGAGCAGCCGGCAAAGCCCAGCTCAGAGCAATGACAGCACCGATGCCAATCGCCCCAGCAATGGAGATCAGCCCCGGGAGAATTCGGGTGCCTTCGCGTCGGCTCCAGAAAGGAAACAGCAACGCAGTTGGGAGCACATGCACCAGGATCACTGGCCCCTTGGAGAGGATTCCAAGCCCGATACTGCAACCGGCAATCACAAGCCCGCTGACGTAATCGCCCCGCGCGATTCTTCGCATGCCCATTAGCGCTGACACTGTGAAGAGTGACAGAAGTGTGTCGAACATCGTTACCGGACTGAAGAACATCCACAGCATTGTGGAAGCAAGAATCCAGGGAGCTTTGCGATCCGCCGATCGATCCGGCCAGAGATCCTTGGCAAGTCGAGCGGTCAGGATCACGGTAAGAATGCCGGCAACTGGAGCGATCCAGCGAGCTGCAAGCAAAGACTTGCCAGTGACCAGCCACACCAGGTTCATCAGCCAGAACAGCAACGGGGGTTTGTGAGCATAGGTGTCGCCGTTGAGGTGCGGGACCAGGAAGTCACCGCGTTCCTTCATCTCCCAGGCAACAGTGAGATACCGTGTTTCATCGGGCGGCAGCGGTGGCCGGGACAGAATGCAGCACAGCGTCAGCCCCGCGCACAGTACGGCAGGCAAAAGAACGGCCAGACGCGATGTTTGAGTCTTAGGAATATCCATGAGGTGGGCAGCGATCCTTCAGGACGTCGACTGGCTCATAGCAGACGTCAACCTGCGGGAGCGTAATTGGTGAACTCGATGAAGTCCTGTCTCGTTCAGTATTGCCCGACTGGCTCCCGTTTCTGAAACCGGATGTTCACCGAAACCCCCATTCGACATAACCCGCAAACTCAGGTTCTTCTGGTTCGAAAAGTGTGGCTGATTTTCCGCAAAACGTTGCCAACCCTGCGGTGAGTGGTCACCCTATTCTGACTTGAACGTCCGTGAAACACGCGGAAACGGTGTGTTTTCGGCCATCAATCCACCGAACGAACCCAGCTGATTTTCTGAAACCAAATTTCCAGAACTACTGAAATCACATGTCAAAAACCGCATTCATCACGGGTATCACGGGGCAGGACGGATCGTATCTCGCTGAGCTTTTGCTGGAAAAAGGTTACACGGTCCATGGTCTGGTTCGTCGAGCCTCCACGTTCACGACAGGCCGTATCAATCATATTTATACGGACCCGCATCAGTCCGGAACTCGACTCTTTCTACACTACGGCGACCTCACGGACGGTCAGAGTCTGACGAATCTGGTTCTCGATCTGGAGCCGGATGAAATCTACAACCTGGGTGCTCAGAGCCATGTGCGAGTATCCTTTGACCAGCCGGCTTACACGTTTCAGGCGACCGGCGGCGGAGCATTGAATGTGCTCGAAGCGGCACGGCAGCTGAACAAGAAGAAGCTGGTCAAAGTCTATCAGGCATCATCCAGCGAGATGTACGGCGAGGTTCTGGAAACACCTCAGACGGAAAAGACACCATTCCAGCCTCAGAGTCCTTATGGCTGTGCCAAGGTCTTCGCTTTCCATCAGACGGTCAACTACCGCAAGTCGTACGACATGTTTGCGGTCAACGGAATTCTGTTCAACCACGAAAGTCCTCGACGCGGCGAGACCTTCGTGACTCGCAAGATTACTCGAGCTGCGACTCGCATTAAGCTGGGTCTGCAGAAGAAGCTGTACCTTGGTAATCTGACAGCAAAACGCGACTGGGGTTACGCGAAGGACTACGTCGAAGGCATGTGGCGAATGCTGCAGCACAGTGAACCGGATGACTTCGTGCTGGCCACAGGACGAACTCAGACCGTTCAGGAATTTGCCGACATCGTATTCGCGCTGCTTGGACTTGATCCGAAAGAATACATCGAGATCGATCCCAAGTACTTCCGTCCTGCAGAAGTGGACTTGCTGCTCGGCGACTGCTCCAAAGCGAAAGAGAAACTCGGCTGGACAGCTTCGACATCGCTGGAAGAACTCGCGAAGCTCATGGTTGATCATGACCTGACGCTGGCCCGCGAAGAAGCGATCCTCGCAGCCGCTCGAAAGTAGGGTCTGCTCACCCGGCATCATCTGGCAGATTCTGCCGAAACATCAGGAACATTCGATAGCGCTTGTATCGAATGTTCCTGGAATGCCATTCGCCAATTTCAGTCTGTCGTGACAGGCAATGTCCGTCCCAGCCACGCTGCAGACCTGGCCGCGCCAGAATCGATTCAGTGTAGGGAACAGGAAGTTCCACACTTCACAGCGTTCGCATCAACCACGCCAGCGCTGATTGATCTTGTTGCTGCTATTGGAAGGGATGTCCATGCGAGTCTTCTTGGGACTAGCGCTTCTGTGCGGGCTCTATGTGCTTCCCGGGTGTCAGTGTTGTGGCGTCAGTGAAGTTTACAACGACGCCATTGATGACGTGAGCGATCACTGCTCCACCAAGCACCGACTCGACGCCTTCTACTGCGAGAAGCTCGACCTGACTCGACTATGCATGAATCGTCGCTGCCCGCCTAGCTGTTGTCCGTCAGCCGCACCGCGTCACCGTCCTCGCAAATAAGCCAGGTTGATGTCTGCGTTTCGGCAGCTTTCACCTGTGCATCTTCTTTTCGTGAGGTTGTTCAGTTCCCCGTGGCCATGCTGCGCCAGCACGGCACACTGACTTCCGGAATCGTCTCATCTCCCGGTGCGATTGTTCCGATTATTCCGTTCGGGGGAACTGTGCGACGTTTGACTTCCAGGGGGGAATGCAGACGCTAGTCGCACCACTCGGCTAACACGCTTTCAATCATTCTGCGCGTCGTCGTGTGAATGATGTGGAACGTTGCCGAGACTCCAAGCTTGGGGGCAACATGGACTGCAGACTGGATGCCGGAGGCGAGTTTCTACGCTCGCGTGCTGTCGGTCGTGCCTGCAGTTTTGCTGGCTGGAAAGCCATTGCCCTGACGATCTGTGTGGCCGTACTTCTGCCGTCAATTGCTCATGCCGATCAGGTTCGGGAGATGGCGGAGAAGGCTGGCATTCGAGTCCTCACCGAAGGGACATCGGCCTCAGACACGCACAAGAGCAGCGTCGCGGAGATTCCGCTGAATGCACTGACTCCGAAGAATCGACTGCGAGCCCAGCACATCCTGGAAAATACCAGTCAGTTTCGAAGACTGCCGTCGCTGCAGTACACGATTGATGAGCCGATCTATCGATATCTGCTGCAGCATCCTGACGTCGCGGTGAGTACATGGCGAGTCATGGGGATTTCTCGATTTGAGATGTTCCAGACCGGACCTCAGGAATACGAAGCACAGGCTGTCGACGGTTCCGAAGGCATCGCGGATATTCTGTACCAGGATGCCAATCAGGTCCTGTTTATCTGCGAAGGCAATTACCACAACGTTTTGCTTCCCAAGCCGCTTCAGGCTTCCGCCCTGATCTGGTTTCGTGCCCAGTACACGCCGAATGCGGAAGGCACTCACGTCGTAACTCAGAAGACGGATGTCTTCGTTCGCTTCCCGTCCGCTGGTCTGTCCACCGTTGCCAAGATGCTGACGCCAGTGACGAACAGTTTGATGGATCGCAATCTGTTTGAACTGTCTCTGTATGCCAGCATGATGTCCCGCGCGGTTCGAGATGAACCCGACTGGGTTGTGCAGGTCGCGGATCAGATGGAAGGTGTTCTGCCTCAGCGAAAGGGTGAATTGATCGCTGTGGCTCGTCAGGCTCGTCCTCAGATGCAGCAAAAGCTGGCTCCTCGGCTTCAGTCAAACGCCGCCGATCGAAACATGATCATGTCGCCACAGCTGTTGTTCTTTGATCCACCAAAGCAGGGAACAAAAATTGTTGCACAGCCAGGCTCAGGCACAGCTGTTGTGACGACCGAACAAGCCCCGAAAACAGGTGTGCCAGCAGTGCCAGTTTCGGGCGGCAATGTGACAATTCTCCCTGCGTCACGAGCGGCAGCTCGACGGAATCAACTGGCCGAAGACGCACGCAATGATGTCGCCACACGAAAAATGCAGTCCGCTGATGAGTTCGTACTGCAACCCGCGACGCCCCCGGTGGGATCGACCGCAACCGGTCCCTCCGGGCGCGGCGTCAAATAGGCGCCTTCGTCGTTTGGGCTCGCACTCGCGACTTATCTCGGTGCACTCGTACCATTTTCTTCTCAAGGCGAGCGGGGCGACGTCAGTCCCCTGATTGCGATTCTGCAAGTTGCCATTCTTCAACCACAAGCAGAGCATTCATCCGACGAAAGATGAGTGACAGAAAATAAGGCGAGCGGTCGGGCGTCAGCCCACCGAGTGACGACGCAGATTTTGAAACCGCAGCGGAAGCAACCAGTATGGAACTGCGTGCCGCCGTCGCGCTGGGTTATCTCGCCTATGCAGGACTGGCCGGGCTGTGAATCATCTGGCAGACGCTACTGCGAAAGATCTGAATCGCCCGGTGCGGACCCGTACGCCGGGTGTTGTGGGAGAGACTCAGTCGCAAGGCTGA
>JAEUII010000130.1 GCA_016795145.1 Planctomycetaceae bacterium | reverse complement strand
CGGCACCAGTTTCCAATGAGACGCCGTCAGCTGGTGGTCTTCCTGCTCCTCCACCGCTGCCACCAAAGCCTACGAACTGATTTGCCGAAACACAGCTATTGAGTTCAGAAGGCCTCAGAAATCTCTGAGGCCTTTTTTGTTGCGCGGGTTTGGATTACGGCGCGGTCGGCTGCAGTTGCAGGACCAGTAATCCTCTTTCGTCGTCACTGGTAACCACCGAGAACAGCAACGGCAGTTCTGGATCTCCTTCAAGGCTGGCAGGTAGTGAGCCAGCAAGGCAGACCAGCAAATTGACATGGTCCTTCTGCATCTGGTCAGCCAGTTGTCTCGCAGTCAACGGGCTTTGAATCAACGACTGCCAGTCATAGTGCGACTGCGGGAAGAACCCTGAGTAGCCATTTGCTAACGGGAGGCTGATTTCTGAAACGGAAATCATCAGGCGGACGGTTTGCTCAAAGTCCTGTACTCCTGAGCCCGGGGCATACGGCAGGACAAGGACGCCGGCTCCACTCGGAAGTTTCTCAGCGACCGTCCTCGCCCATTCCGGAACCTGTGCGGTCGGCACGGGAACACTCCGTGGCACAACCGGCAGAACTTCGAATGACGTAATGATCATTGCCAGCAGGCACAGGACACGAAGTCGCAAGACTGCTCGACCCGCGGTCTGCGTTCGAGCGACAGAATCAATCGCAGTCGCTGCGGCAAGGACGATGGCCATCTGATAGAAATAGCCAAACCGAAAGGCACTGCGTACTTTGGACATTCCAGGTACGAGCTGGGTCAGCGATTCCCAGGGTTGCCAGCCTCCGAACTTCAGATTTGTTCCCAAAGAAAGAGCCGCCGCAGCTGTGATGAAGAACAGCAGGAAGAGTGCCTCCGAGTATTCGACCTTCGGGCCGCGGTGCTTTTGGAACAACAGCCATGGGAAAAGTGCTGCCGCCAGGAGTGTCCGACAGAGGCCGGGAGAAAGATACCAGGGGCGAATGCCGCTCAGACTGGTCCCGGGAAGCAGTTGTCGCTGAGAGACTCGGAGCAGATCTGACGGAACCGCGGACAACTGTGAAACCAGCTCGCTTTCTCGCTCGAAACTCTGCCGATCAACGATCTTCTTCATCGGAAGAGCCCAGGGAAGGATCAGGGCTCCGCCGATTCCTGCGGCCACCGCACAGGTGGCGACGAATCGCAGCCGTGTTGAGTGCCACAGAAATGCAGGTGAAGCGAACGCAAGCAGAATGCAAAGGAACAGACAGTGATGGAGCGATGCTGCTGCGGCGGCAAAGAGAGCGACTCCTGTTTGTACCGCATTCCAGAACAATTGCCGGCGGGATGTGGTTGGGTTCTGGCAGAGGCGATGCAGTACCAAAATGTTCCTCAGGATCCAAAGCCCTGGCCAGAGTGGCACAAGCTGCAGCACATCCAGTTGGTCGTGAACCATCGGGAGCAATGTCATCCCGATTGCGCCTGCGAGGCTGCTGGGAAAGCGGCAGTTCAGACTTGTCAGAAGCATCCAGGCAAATAGGCCGTTGAGTGTCAGCGACAGAATGAGATAGGCGTTGTAGAGCCATGCGGGCGAGGCTCCGGCCATTCTGAAAGGAGTCAGCAGGATCGTCAGTGGTTGAGGTTCGCTGTAGGCAAATGTTCCCGCGTGTGGATGAAAGATGGGGGCATTCCAGTAGCTGCTGCTTTCCCCGGAAGCGAACGAGCAATTCCGGAGGATGGTCCACACGTTAAACAGAGGAACGGTGGCCGATCCTGCCTGCGTTGTTGGAATCAGTGATTCCGGGCTGTCCAAAACCGGGCGCAGGCTCACCAGTGAAACTGTAAAGCACGTCACCAGAACGAGCAGGCACATTCCTGCTCTTCGTGCCGGATGTGCGCCGGCCGGTTGAGGATTCAGTTCACCGGAAGCGTGATTCGCCATGATCAAGTCTGACAGGGGCTGAACTACCCTGACCCAAAGAAGCCTGCTGCGTTGCCTGCTCGCCGCTCACGTTGTGCGTTTGCTTCAAGCGTTCCGTGCACGGTGCAAGGATATGTCACTTCGGAAGTGCTAGAAAGGAACTTCCCAGAGTTTGCCTTCACCCTCCCGGACAATCCAGCGTCCGGATGTCGCGACAGGGCTGATCGAATCGTCGGTGCCCGATGGCCATCGGACGGAAATTGCGGGTGACACTTCGCTCCTTCCGATTCCAATGTGGATCAGCTTTTCATTGGAGCACTGGTAGCCGTCTCCCGCCGTGATCTGGCGAACAACGGGACGCTGATTCACCACCGAGCGGACTGTGGCGAGTGTCCCGTCACGGGAACTTGTTCGACCGATCAGAACGAATGACAGAGAATTTCCTGCGTTCTGGGTTGAGTTCGTCAGGATCACAGAGGGTTCGTAGAGATTCCCCAGCAGCAGGTCCGGCTTTCCATCAGCATTCCAGTCGAGCCGGGCCGCAGCACGGCCAAGATGCACTGCAGCAAAGTAGGGACCGAGCTGATCCGTCGGCAGATTCTGGAACTGGCCTTCATGCCATCGCATCATTTGGGCGGGCATCTTCCATGGCTTTCCACGACTTTCGAGATTGTCGATGTGACCATTGGAGAGAAACAGTTCTTCGCAGCCGTCGTTGTCCGCGTCGATGAACTGTGTTCCAAACCCAAGGACGTGTTGAGTCAACTCCTGAAGTCCCGTGCGACGACGGAGGTCCTGATACTTCCCAGGCCCAATCGCAGAGTAGAAGGCATGTGATTCGGTCAGGAAATTTGTGATGACCAGATCAAAGTCCTGATCCTGGTCCGGGTCACCGAAGGCGATGCCCATGCTGCCTTCCGCCCTGCCCTGACCACTCAGTGAAATCCCCGCTTCGAAACCAGTGTCCTGCCATACCGGGGAATTGGAGCATGAAAACAGCTGGTTGGGAGTCGTATCATTTGCGATCAGTATTTGAGGAGTCCGGTCGTCGCCAGAGAACACAAGCAGCCCAAGGCCTTTTCCTGCTTCATTCCCGGACGATATTCTCTCGGAGACATCCACGAACGTACGGTTGCCCTGGTTCGCAAGCAGAAGATCTGGTTCCGGTTCGAAAATTGATGGCATGCACATCACGGATCCCGGTGCTCCGTCGTTACAGACTCGAGAGAACACCGCGTCGCCTCGAAGGTATCCTTCCAGCAGAATCTCCGGCAGTGAGTCCTGATTCAGGTCAACGACCGCACAACTTGTCATCCATCGCGGTTGTTGCTGAGGCAGCGCGGGAGAAGCCTGAAACGTTCCGTCGCCCTGATTCCACCAGATCGTTGCCCCTTCCGTTGACGTGGTCACGAAGTCAGGAAAACCATCCTGATCAAGATCGCCGCTTGCAACGCCCTGACTAAAGTCGGGCAACCCAAATCCTGCCTGTGGGGCAGTGGCAAACCTGAGTGCTCGCTGATTTCGGAAAAGGACGTCATTTTCAGAGGGTGACGGACGATCCCAGTGATTGCCCTGAGTCATCACGACGTCGGTGTAGGAATCATGGTCGAAGTCAACGGCCGCAACTCCTCCGCCCGTGAGTTCAAACATGCGTTTTGACGGCGACTGGTTATCACCGTTCTGGAACGTGAAATCCAGACCGTCATTCGGCCCGGTTGTTATGAACCGAATGTTTGTCTCAACATCACCTTCGGTACCGGTTGTGGTGGCTTGATCCGAGCCCTGGTTTTTCTTCGAGTCCAGCATTGTCAGGTTCGGCGTTGCTCGAAAGTCCTCCAAAGGATTCTCTGTGGGTTGAACAAGAACGGGCGCCGCTTCTGACAGTTGCTTGAGAAGTGACGAGTTGCGGCCTGCGAGCGTCGGATCTTCAGGAAACCTCTGGACTGCCAGTTGAGCCCATCCGGATGCTTCCAGGATTCTGCCGCACTGAATACTCGCTTCAATCAGTCGAAGAATGACGGCTGGGTCACTTCCGGCATCGGAGAACAGGACCTGATCATGCAGCGCGATGAGTTGCTGCGTCTGTTTCATGTATCGCTGACAGCGATCTGCCCTTTCGCTTTCACCAACCTGCTTCAAAAGCACTGCGAGTCGGTATAGGGTTTCATGAGATTCCGGAATTGCTGTTGCCGCATCAATCAGGAATGGCCAGGCCTGTTGGAATTCTCCTGCTTCGAAGAAGTGTCGCCCCTCGAGCTGAAGTACGCGTGCATCACTTCGAACCTGCTGAGGTAACGAGGCCATCAGAGTCTGGAATTCTGTCGTCTGATGATCCTCAAGGAGATATCGGCCAAGAAGTGCATAACCATAGGCAAGTTGGGGATCGCATTGGATTGCCGCACGTGTGAGCTGGATGGCTTCCGCTAAGTTTCCTTTCAGTTCTTCAGTTCTTGCCAGTCCAAGGAGTACGTACGGATCATTCGGGCTCACTTCGATGGCTTTGCGAAGAAACGGTTCATCCTGCACAGCGGCCGTCTCTCGTGACAGGACGATCAGAAGATCAGACGGCTGATGAAGCTGGATCAGGCGAAAGATCAACGGCTTCGCCTCTTCACGCTGGCCAGTTAATGCCAGGAGCTGTGCGAGCTTTGACAACGCCTCAGTGTCATCAGGTTTGATCGCAAGCAGGCGCCGGTAAAACTCAGCCGCCTGCTTCAGGCGGAATAGTGGTCTTTCCGAGATCGTTGCACCTGTTCGGTAAGCCTGGACAGCGAACGTTGATTGCTCCGAAACCATCAGGAGGTGGTCGGATGCCTCTGAGTAACGACGAAGACGGCGTGCGCTGTCTCCGGCGATCCACTGAGCTTCATCGCAACCTGGATCAGCATCCAGAGTCCGGCGAGCGTCTTCGAAGGCCTCAGCGAAGTTTCCGTTTTTCTGATGTGTCCTTGCGCTGATCAGGCAGGACGCTGATGTGTTCTGTTGCCACCACAACCAGCCGATGACAACAAGGCTCAATACGATTGCCACGATCGCCAGCGAAAGTTGTCTGGGCAACTTTTTCATGGCGCCCCATTTCCTGCTGAGGCGGCTGCATCTGCATTCTGGACGGCCAGCACGGAGAGCCCGGCTTCATCCCGTCGAACTGCGGTCGGAAACCCCTCTCGAATTTCCAGGGTGCAGTCGGCGTCGACTCCTTCAAGTCGAGTTTTCCTGCCTGACGGCCATTCAATTTGGATGGAGTCAATTCTTGATGACGATCCAAGACCAAAATGGAGACACCGTTCATTGCTCGCATGGTAACCACTTCCCGCGAACAGTTGACGCTTCGTTTTCAATTCGCCTGCACACACCTCCGCTTCAGAAAGCCATGCGGACCTTTCTGAACCGTTACCAATCAGTCGGAGTCTGACAAAGTGACCTGGTGAGGCCGTTTGGTTGGTGATCAGCGAAACTGGATCGGCGACGTTTGCCAGGACGAAATCCTGACGCCCGTCGACATTCCAGTCGACCAGGGTTAATCCACGACCGAGCCAAAGATGGTCAAGAAATGTACCGGCTTCTGCGGAAGATACCGCTTCGAACTGAACGTCACCGCGGTTCCGAAAGAGTTGAGGGGGCATCTTGAAGCGGCCACCTTCTTCGTCGGTGTAGTCATCCACGTGACCGTTGATCATGATCAAGTCGGAATCGCCATCGTTTTCTGCGTCAAAGAACTGAGTTCCCCAGCCCACGTACGGCAGGCCTGACGCATCAAGCCCTGCCGGGCGAGAACGGTCCTGGAACAGACCAGCAGACTGTTGCAGATACAACGTGTTCGCCTCATCCATGAAGTTCGTCACGAAGAAATCCGTCAGCCCATTCTGATCCACATCGTCGGCCGCGATCCCCATGGCCGCGGTCAGCAATCCATCACCGTTGTAAGCAAGTCCAGTCTGAAACGCCGTGTCCACAAACGCGAGCTGATCACCAGTACCCTCCGCGGTCAGCAGGAACTTCGGAGTCTGGTCATTGGCAACAAAGATCTGTGGAAGACTGTTGTCGGGGTTACGAAATACCAGAACGCCAAGTCCCTTGGATTCCTTCACTGGTACGGATGCTTCGACGGTTCTGAAGGTGCCATCTCCCAGGCTCACATGAATTCGAGGGACCGTGCCTTCGAAGGTCGACGGGGAGCATGCTCGACCGCTGCAGATTCGGGAATAGACCTCGTTGCCTGACACATAATTGATTTCGATCAGGTCGGCGAGACTATCGCGATTCACGTCAACGATCGCGCAGCTTGATGTCCAGTTCAGCGGACGTTCATCAGGAAGCGGGGCCGACGAAAATGTTCCGTCACCATTCGAAAGCCACAGTGAATTGTCGCCAATGTTGGCGACGTAGAGGTCGTCAAATCCGTCTTCGTTCAGATCTCCCGCGCTACAGCTTTGGCCAAATCCTTCCTCCGAGATGCCCGTGACTTCGGTGACATTTCGGAAGGCCTGCCCCGAGTCATTTCTGAACACTCCGTCGCGGAAGCGAGACGACTTCTCGGGAGACGCTGAACCCGTCGGCCAGTCGGCCCCCTGCACGCAGTACAGGTCCGGAAGCCCATCTGAATCGAGCTCAAAGGCGGCAACGCCACCTCCCGTTTGTTCCTGCATCCGGGCGCCTTTGGTTTGTGGATCGGCGGCATTCCAGTAAACCAGATCAAGCCCAACACTGGATTCGGAAAATGATAGAGGCGACGCGGTCCTGGTGATGCTTCCGTCCCGGGGAGAAGTGCCAGTGATTTGACGGAGGTAATCCGGGAATGCCGAAAGATCAACTTTCCTGCCCAGATCAAAGGAGCCTGTAACGATCGGCAGGTCCCGGTTCAGTTGAGGAGCCAGCCGACGGAGATAGTCATCCGCCCAGGCCGATGTCGGGATCAACTGTCTGGAAAGCTGAGCCCACGCGCAGGTTTCCCAGACGCGTCCGAGCCGATCCATGTGTGCAACGATGTTCTGCATGGCCACTTCATTTTGGCCTCCGGAACGCGTCGCGTGCATCAGCCAGGTGGTCAGCGAAAAAAGTTCCCTTGCCTGATCGGAAAAGGATGAGGCTTCAGGGTGTTTTAGCTCCGTCAGCACCCGGCCCAGCTGATACGTTGCGCGTCGATGCATGGGAGCGAGCTGTAACGTTCGCCAGAAACACTTCGCAGCCATTTCGCGATTTTCAAGATAGGCACACCGCAATCCTCGGCAGTACCAGATATCCGGCCACTCGTCTGCACCTTCAGGTAGTTGCTGATCCCAGACTTCAAAATCCAGTCCTGGCAGAGGCGCCAGTAACTCCCCGAGTAGCGACTGAGCTGAAAGAAGCTTCGGCTGAATTTTCGTGATGTCTTTTAATTCCTGAAGTGCAGCCTCCTGTTCACCGCGAATCAACCTGATGGCGGTCAGTCCCAGCCGGACGTTGACATCATCGGGAAACCGTTTGTGACAGCGCTGAAGGTACTCTTCATCATCCACAGGTCGCTGCAGGTCAGCAAGCAGTGCGAGTTCTTCAACGGTCGCACCACCACTCTTCATGATAAGTTCCAGATGAGGCTTCGAATCCCATCGTCGACCACAGACCGCGTAGAGAAAGGCGAGTCTGGAGTGAGAGGAAACGTCATTCGGCTCTTCTGCGAGCACTCTCTCAAACAGCTGTATGGCACGGCTTGCGTCACCGGTGTGGATCAGCACATTCGCCAGGGCAAATCGAGCTGTTCGGCCAGTTTCAGTCTCTTGTTCAGCAATTCGGTCATAGTAGCGCACCGCACCGTCGAGATCCTTCAGCAGCGTGCTGGCTTCGCCCGCAACAAGACATGCGTCTGCGTAGAGCGATGACGATTCGGCGATTTGATCAGCGTTCTCGATCGCCGATGAGAACTGCTTCTTCTTCAGAGCAGCCCTTGCGATCGCTAAGTGTTCGGCGGCAACAACCTCAGGATTCGGCCTGGGCCAAAAGAAAAAAATCCCTGACAGCACAAGAACGGCCATCAGGGAAATCAGTAATCTGCGACGCCAACGTTGATCTGTGGGCGAAGTCATGGATCTCAACAATCCCGGAAGACTGGATGACGCATCAGTCCAGTTTTAGGTCAATCTTGTTTTCACCGCTGGACTTCACTTCGGCGTTCAGGCCGTTGCCAGGTCGTGACCACTTCGGATCGATGGTTGCACCTTCATCTGCCTTCGCACCCTTTGCACTGTGGGTTGGGGCACTACTGGCCTTGTTTGCACCAGTGGGATCGTGTGCCGGCTGAGATTGAGTTGTCGTGACGGCGACCTTTGAAACGGTCACTTCATATTTACCGGCTGCTGCGCCGTCAAACGAGTCATAGGTTGTCAGTTTGTATTCGCCATTGGCATCTGTAATGGCGGTTGCGACTGGCTGCTTTTCCAGAGGCCCGAATACGACGGTCGCTTTCGCGACAGGGGCCCCGGCCATGGTCACCTTTCCGGAAACAGGGTAGACCGGCTTTTGGCCGTCTCCCTTGCCGCATCCGACAAGAGACAAAGAAAAGAGAACCACACTGAGGGCAATTGACTT
Organism: Planctomycetaceae bacterium; assembly: GCA_016795145.1. Taxonomy (GTDB): domain Bacteria; phylum Planctomycetota; class Planctomycetia; order Planctomycetales; family Planctomycetaceae; genus SXXK01. Next base: position 12,586 of record JAEUII010000130.1, on the reverse strand, counting down.
TGACATAGAGACCGTCCCGAGCTGGACGAAAAGTTGAAGATGGAAAGAACAGGAACGGCAGAGTATACACCATGCCGTTCCTGTTTCGAGTTCAAATTCGCTGCCAGCAACGACTAGAAGTTCGTGCTAACAACTTCCTGACCGCCGATAGAACCGAGTGCACCCCAAACTCCGAACGGTGAACGACCGAACTGAGTATAAGTCGCACAAGCTCCTGAACGTGCTGCCGGGCTGTCTGGGCCTGGGCAGTTGGTCAATCCAGTATCAATGGAATCACTGATAAACTGAACGCCACCGTCGCCCATCAGGCACAGCACGCCACCAGTGTGGCGGCTTGAAGGTTCATAAATACCGTCTTCGCCGTCCCAACCGCCCTGAACGTAAGCGCCCTTGTTTGGACCAAGCTGAGTCGTACAGCCGGTAAATGCAGGAGCCCCGTCTGGCCATCGAGTACCAGTCCAGGTTGCAAAGTCACCCTGAAGCTGTCCACCAACAAGCTTTGGCAGAACGCTTGCTGGGTTGTCTCGCATTGCACCACCGTTGTTCAGAGACAGTGCGCCACCGTTTGCGTAACGCTGGCCAGGCTGACCCTTGGATCGCTCAGACATCGCGATTGTGTTGCTCAGACCGTCAACGACGTCGCGGAAGTTTCGTGCTCGACCGTTGTTGCCATCATTTCCGTCGCCGGCTGATGTGAAGAAGCCTCGCTGGCCACGACCACCGTTTCCGGACCACTGATTATGGTCCCAGTTTCCGTCACCACGGCTGAACATGTAATTCGTCTTGCCAATGGAACCGCCTTCGGTCGTGTCCGGGTCAGATGGACACAGGATCGCTGGCAGCTTGGTGTTGTAAGGAGCAAAGCCTCCGTCCCAGGGCACTGGACCCCAGTCGGTGCGAGCTGCGACTGCTGCCTGAATCTGGTTGTACAGATTCTGCTGTTCAAAATATGGCAGCAAACCCACGAAACCGCTGAGGCGTCGTGGACCACCGAAGTCAGAATGCGTTTCCGCGAACGGAAGTGCATTGTAAGTATCGTGATAGTTGTGGATCGCGATACCCAGCTGCTTCAGATTGTTGCGGCACTGTGTACGTCGTGCTGCTTCACGTGCCTGTTGTACTGCAGGCAGAAGCAAGGCCACCAGGATTGCGATGATGGCGATAACCACCAGCAGCTCAATCAGGGTGAATCCTTTGCTTCGAACAACGTTCTTTTGCATAGAAGGACCTCCAAGAGAAGATAGGAAAAAGTGAACAGAATTCGCCTGTGGAATCAGATTCCGAGCGAGGAACTGTATCGGATTTTGTACAGCTATGAATCAAAATCCTGCATTTTTCGGGCCAATTCTGCTGCAGAAATGTGCCAGCAGGGGAATTGCTATGAACTTGTGTTCAGTTTTTCGTCCTGGCGGGGCCCTGATCTTCCACAATGACAAATGATCCCTCGCCGAAAGTGACGGTTTGGCGAGTTCCCGCAGTCCAGAAGATTTCTGCAGTTTGCTCGGCTGTCTCCATCGGGATGACGATTTCCAACGACGATGTCGACTGGAACCCGCCTCCTCCCACGATCTGACGGACGAGACGCATTTCCGACTGCACGGTGACTGTTGTTCCGATGGCCACTCTGGGTGATTCCCTGCCAACCAGCTTGAGTCGCGCCACGGGAAATTTCGTCTGCGATTTGTTGTAGAGCAAAACTGCATCATCGAGTTGGTTGGAGAACACCAGATCGTCGTGGCCATCCTGATTCAAGTCGGCGACTGCAAGTCCTCTTCCAAGTCGCGGCTGCCGGAAATACTCACCCGCCGATTCAGAAACCTCATGGAAGTGTCCGCTGTCGTTCGCAAACAACTGAGCAGTCATCCGAAACGGCTGAGGAATCTTCATCCAGGTTCTATCATCCACGTGCCCATTGGCAACGGCGATATCTTCCCAGCCATCCTGATTAAAATCTGCCGCGACCGTACCGAATCCGAGTTTTGATCGGCTTGGCGGTCCCAGGGCAGATCGACGTGTTGCATCTTCGAACATGCAGGATGCAACACTGCTTCGATTTAGATACAACGTGTTGGTGTCCCCGTAAAAATGCGTCAGGAACAAATCGGCCGTTCCTGACCGATCAAAGTCTGCGGCGATGACACCCATGCCCGCCTGAGCATAGCCAAGTTCGTTGAGTGCCGCATTCGACTGCACGGCGATGTCCGTCAGTTCGACTCCCGGAACTGTGATTCCTGGCTGATCGACAACCTCGACGGTAAACAGAAAGTTGGCTTCTCCGTCATTCGCCACATAAATCTCCGGCGCGGCGTCTCCGGAGAGATTGCAAATGACAACCCCCAGTGCTTTACCTGGAAGCTTGCTCAGACCTGCGGCTTCCGACACGTCGAAATAAGCGCCCTGGCCATCGGAGAGAAACAGCCGATCTGGTAGTCCTGCAAAGATTGCCGGAGAACATCCGACGAGACCATCGGGGCTTTCTGCATCCGGACACAGTGTCGGGTTTTCATCAGATTCCTTCAGGTAGTTCGCAACATACAAATCCGGGTTGCCATCCCTGTTCAAATCCGCCCATGCGGCGCTGGAACCCCATTCACCACACTGGACTCCGGTTGAAGCTGCCACTTCCGAAAACGTTCCGTCGCCATTGTTGGCCCAGAGCTGATTCCCGCCGTAAGCCGTGAGATAGAAGTCGTCAAAGCCATCGTTGTCGCGATCAGCCACCGCGCAGCCAAACTTCAGTCCATACTGCTGCACACCCGACTGCTGATTGACTTCCGCAAACGTTTGACCAAATCGATTCCGGAACAGAATTCCAGGAGTCCCTTTCGAATCTGTCCGAACCGGGATGCTGCAGCCATTGGGAAAGAAGACGTCTGGCCATCCGTCATGTTCGATGTCCAGAATACCAACACCACCGCCATTGACCTCCAGAATGCGGTGCTGTCCTCTCATGTCGTCAAAGCGGCGAAATGCGAATCCGGACGATGCAGGAGCCGTTTCAAATCTGATCCCGAAGTCGGAAGCGGAATTTTTTTGCGGCGACTGTTTCTTCGTCAAAGTCTCATTTGCCCGATCGTCATTCCTGGGTGTCGGGACGGACGCTGATCCCTTTGCATCAGGCAGCGTTGATTTTGTCTCTCCAGAGTTTCCAGCGGGTGACTCAGTCGCAGGCTTCGAGCAGCCGGCGTGGCATGTCAGAATCAGCAGCAGGCACAACGTCTGGAAATAACAGAAGCCCCTGGTTTTCTTTGGCCCGGCTCCCTGTTTGGCGAATGGGCACAGTGCTTCGACGGTCCGATTCATCGTGCTGCCCCCTGTTCGTTCGTACTTTGCATGCTGGCCGCAAGTCGTCGAAAGGTCGCGGCAGCGTCCGCCATCTCCAGTTGTTCCGCATGATCAGCAAGTTCAAGTGCAGCATCGGCTGATACGCGATTAACCTCCGACAGTGTGACGCGGATTTTTGCGAGGCGAAGTGAACGTTCCTGAAGTCGCTTGCTCTCCTCCAAACGCCCCTGCTCCGTCAAAGATCTTCCCAGCCCCATATGCGCTGCAGGACTTGCCGGGTCTGCTTCAAGGACCGCCCGAAGGTACTTTTCCGCACCCGACCAGTCATGAGCCAGCAACGCGCCTTCCGCACGCATCAGAGTAAGTAGCCAGGGATCGCTTTGTTCAAAGGCTGGAAGCTCAGCGACGCGCCGTGCAAACTCATCATCGTCAGCCATTTCACGCAGCGCTTCCAAAAGTGCTGCGATGAGTTGTTTGTCTGCCGGGTGATTGGCCAGGAGTGATTCCAGTTGTTCCTTCGCTTCCTGCGGCTTCCCTTCATGGGTCATATAGCGAGCTGCTGCGATGTTCAGCACAAGGTCGTCTGGGTCATGTAGCAGATACTGTGAAAGTCGTTCGCTTCCAAGATTCGAGTGCCAGATCAGAAGTGACGGAAAGTAGAGCTGCTTGGCTTCGTAGATATCGATGATCCCGGATTTCTCAAGGCCGCGCAGGATACGATGTCGATCTTCGAATCGGAGTTCCACAGCATACAGAAATGTGAGCCACTGACGCGCGACGGCCTGGTTCTCCTTCGAGGCGGTCTCATTCTCCGGATGTTGCTCTGCAAGTTTCAGATATCCAAGAAACGAACGTTCCGCCTCCACCGCGCGATTCAGTCGCAGGAATGCCTGTGCTTCCTGAAGGCGTGCACTGAGACCATAGCGATCGTGATCTGATGGAATCTCAGTCAGGCAGGCGACGGCCTTTTCCCATTGCTCACGACGGATGGCGGACTCCGCAAGCAGCATGAGAGCATCGTCGTGTGTGGGCTCCTTCTGAAACAGACCGCGGAAATCCTGAAGTGCTTTGTCGAACTGGTCCTGAGTGATTCCCTTTGGAAGTGGTCGCGGCGTTTCAAACCATCCGGACTTCCACGCGGTGGCGGTGACGGTGACGATGGTGACGAGGACAATGCCACAAATCAAAAGCCCGGATCGGCGAGCAGTGGATTTTGGGCGAGTCGACTCGGCGGTTTGTTGAGCTGGTGTGTGAGCAGCATCGTTCATTGTGCTGCCCCTTTAGATCGAGCCGTCCGCATGCGTTCGATTTCAGATCGCAGCGTGTCAGCTTCCTGAATGGCTCCTTGTTTTTCGTAAACACGCAAAAGCCATTCGCGGACTGAAATCACCGACGGATCCAGTTCAATGGACTTCTTTGCCGCAGCCACGGCATCATCGTGACGTTCCAGATTCAAGAGGACATCCGCGCGGATGGCGTGCAGTCCGGGATGTCCTGGATCGAGTTCGATGCACTGGTCGACAAGTGACAAAGCTGAGTTCCAGTCCCCAGCCTGATACCTCACTTCCAGCAGTCCCATGAGTGATGATTCGCGGGAGACTGGATCGCGGATCCCTTTCTCAAAAAACTTCTCTGCGGCCTGAGGCTGCTGATGCTGCAGGGCAAGCGCTCCCAGTGTTGCAAGGACGAGTCCATCGTCGGGATTCTGAGTCAGAGCAGGCTGCAGAAGGTTGGCCAGGCTGGCCGGTGCTGGCTGGCCTTTGCGCGCGAGCAGCGACCACATTCCAACTCCCATCGCACGACTCTGTTCCCACTGTGGAAGTGTTTTGTCGGCCGGGTCGAAGAAGCTGAGCTGGAGCGGTTTCGAACCCGTTGAGTCAGCATCTTCCTTAGTATTGTTTCGAATGATCCGATGGTCAGTTTGTGTCACATGCGAAATGTTCTTTGAGTCACGATGCGGCATGTGGCACGCAATGCAGGAGTCCTTTTCTGCGGCGCGAGCTTCCGACGTGGCGGAACATCCTTCTGATTCATGACACTTCATACAGCGAGACGTGTAGTATTGAGTTTTCTCATTCGGTGACGGGACCGAGTGCGGATCGTGACAGGAGATGCATCCCAGAGCGCCACTGCTGGCGGTGTAGCATCGACTCTGCTGCATCTGTTGTACGTGGTTGACTGCCTGTGTCATACCGGACTCGTCAACTCCCGCGCCCGCATCCAGTACGGTCCAGAATTCATTCATGTTGCGGCCAGGGCGAAATGAAAACTCGGACTTGCCGTGTCGAACGATCCGCGCCGCTGCCGGAACATGGCATTGATTGCACACGCTTTCCCGCAATGACGCTTCCAGATTGCCGGGGTTCACGATCGGATCCTGTTCCTTCTCCTCGCTTCCAGATTGAGTCCTCACAGCGTTCCCGTCGCCTTTGCTTCGGACAGCGCGGTCCGTTTGAAACTGAATGTGATCGAGGCCTGGGCCGTGGCATCGTTCACAGCCAATTCGCATTTCGTGGAAGGCCGGGGAGCCGTAGTGGTTTGGCAATTCCGAAGAGACAGCAACGCGCCCGGCGTGACAGCTCAGGCAGTCTTCGGTGACGCGGCGACGAAACCGGCGAACGTCGTCTTTGCGGTAACCTGGAGCGATGTCCCAGCATGCCTGTTCTGTGTACCAGTTCAATGGCGACTGAAACAGCAGGTTGCCTTCCTGTCGAAGATATGCAAAAGCTCGCTGCCCTGACCCGACCGCATAATCCATTTTCATCGTTTGCAGATAGACAGGCTCGCCGGACGCATCCACCATTTCATCCGTGTGAAGCATCTCATTGTTTTGAAACGTCACGGAATAGTCATGCGTCACTCCGTGAACCACAGCAGGTGCGGACTCCGATCCTGGCGGCATGAAGCTGGCCGTCCTGACCGACTGTGCCATCGGATGGTTCACATAAGAGTCGTAAAGTGTCTGATGACAACTTCGACACTGCTCGCTTCCGACAAACTTGTGATGGTCTGCCGGGGCCTGAGAGACTTCAGCCGCGGGAGGTTGCTGCGGGCGTTCTTCTGATACCACAGGTACAGCGGCCTGCTGTTCCGTTTGCCGTTCCAGATACGCGAAGTATCCCACAATGCAACAGAGGACCAATCCCGCCCCGATTCCGGCAACTTGCTGAGATGTGGGGCGTGGCATGGAAAGTGGCTCGGGTGATCGGTGGTTGATTGCAGAATAGAATCCAGGGGTCGAGGAATGTTAACATCCCCTCAGACCGCAGATACGTACTTTGTCGGTCAGGAACCAGAGCAGTCCAGAACTTCCGGTGTTCCGGCCCCGGAATCCCTGTCCAAACATCATGGTGAAGACAATCGTGCGAGTCAAAGGCGGACCGGAAGCAGAGATTCTGACGTTGCCGAGATGTCTCGCGGCTGCCGCCTGTTCCGGCGCGAGTGCTTTGACACTGGAGATCCTGTGGCAGCGTCAGATGTTTCTGGCCTTTGGCGCCAGTGCGCCGGCGACGACAGCCGTCCTGACCGCGATCTTTCTGGGAATCGCGCTTGGCAGCAGGGCATCCGCCGGGCTGCTGAGGCGAATTCGGCGCGGGGCATACTGGTTTGCGATGGCTGAGATTGGTGTTGGCCTCTTTGGCACTCTTGTCCCGTTTGTCATTCCGTATGCCGAACAGCTGTATGTCTGGTCGGCTCACCGACTTGGCGAGAACCATGTTCTTGTTCCTGTCATGCGTTTTGTGATCTGCGTCGCTCTGTTGCTTCCTTCCACATTGTGTATGGGAGCGACGACTCCGCTCCTTGCAGCGGGAATACCTGGCGAACATCGTGCACGGCTCGCATGGGTCTATGGGGTCAACATGCTGGGAGCGGTGCTTGGTTCGTTACTTACCGGCCTCGTTCTTGTCAGTGCTTTCGGCAACTCAATGTCGTATCTGGCCGCTGCCGTTCTGAGTGCTAGTGCCGCTCTGTTGACGATTTCAATGCGCCCTGCGAAGCCGTTCTCCGCCGACGTTCAAAGCGAAGCTGGCCGTGAAGAAGCGATGGCCGCAACGATGACCACATCGTTTCAAACGGAGCTGCGAGGACTCTCTGTTCTTTATTTTCTCGCTGGCTATGTGGCACTGGGGCTTGAAGTTGTCTGGCTACGATTCCTGGGGATCATTAACACGAATTCGTCGGTCACGTTTGCCTTCTCACTGAGCGCGTACCTGCTTGGAATGTGTGTCGGCAGCCTCATCGTCTTCCCTTTGCTTCAGAGACGACTGACCGGCGCCATGATTCTTGGCGTGGCCAATTTGGGAACAGCGTTCGGAGCCCTTCTGACAATCGGGCTCATCTTCCGCGCTCCGAAAATCAACTATGAACGGATTACGACCTCGGTAATTGATGGCAGCCTGACTTTGTCGACGATTTATTCGACAGAAGCAGCACTCACTTTTGGTCTAATGATGCTTCCGGCGGTGTTCATTGGCCTGGTTTACCCTGCGGTGTGCATGTGTGTTCGCGGAAGCCAGAAAGCGAAAGACGAATGGGTTGGGCAAGCGGGGTTCGTCGGGACTCTTGGTTCCGTGGCCGGCATCCTGACTGTTTCGCTTTGGGTCATCCCCGCCATTGGGCTCCACTGGACCTTTTCGTTGCTGGTGATCGGGGCCGGATTGCTGGGCAGTTATGTACTCCTTCAGAGCTCGAGTAAGCGACTGTGGCATTCCATCGTACTGTGCTTTGTGATCCTTCCTTCGCTGTGGTTTTCCTGGCAGCAGCGACCGGTTCTGCGTGAGATGGCGGCAACGAAGCAGGGAGAACACTGGTATGAGCAGTCGAACGCGAACGAAGATGTCCTGCTGTCAGAGATTCGCAGTTTTCGTGCAGGACCATCAGGAACTGTCATCATCAAGCGAAAGCCGGACAGCAAAGACCATTTGGTTTACGTCGACGATCAGCTGGTCGCTTCGACGAACATGGAAGCCCGCGTGGATTCCCTGATGCTGGCTCATTTGCCGCTGCTGCTGCATTCTCATCCAGAGAGTGAACTGACGGTTGGCTTTGGAAGCGGCGGCACGAGTTTCGCCATCACGACACACGGGATTGATGCATGGTGTGCAGAGATTGAACCTGAAGTGCCCAACGCGGCTCGATTCCTGAACGATCAGAACTTCGGTGTGCTTGAAAATCCTCGGTTCCATCTGATTCTGAATGATGCTCGAGATCATCTGGCCATCACGACTCGACGCTACGACGTCATCGCAACGGATGTGACGAATCTTCAGTATCGACAGAACAGCAGTCTGTATACGGTCGAGTATTTTCAGCGCATGAAGGCTCGGCTGAATGAGCAGGGAATTGCCTGCGCATGGATTCCGATGGCCGCTATCAGCACAGACGAGCTGCGAATTTTGATGCGCAGTTTTCAGGACGTGTTTCCGCACGCTTCACTCTGGTTCATGAATCATACTCACACAAACTTTGGAATTCTGATCGGAACACCTGACGAGCTTTCCATTGACTATGAACGAATGGCTTCCGGCATGAAGTCAACCGCGGTCCGGGAAAACCTGGAGCTCATTGGAATTCGTGACCCGTTTCAGATCATCCATAGCCTGCTGCTGGATGAATCCGGTTATCGCGACTTCTGCGGCGATTGTGCGCTTCATACGGACGACTATCCGGTCCTGGAATTTTCGTCACCACTTTCGTTCTACCAGTATGACGCAACGTTTCTGGCAAACCTTCGGACAGCCATGAAGCATCGTCCCAGGGATCTACAGCCGTTCGTCAGGAATGTCCCTTCGGAACGAGAGAGCGAATGGGAAGCTCATCGAGTCGCCTCGACTCAGTTCTGTGAAGTGATCGCGTATTTCTACGAGTACCTGATTGCACAGAGCCAGCGTGATCGTAACATCGCTCGTCGCTCACTGTTGAAGGCCATCGAATGTGCCAAAACGGGTATGGACGCGCTGCCTGACGATCCGTCTCGTGAAGAATTCTATGTGGGCTTCTTTGAGCAGGCGCAGCGATGGTTGAATGCACAATGAGTCCAGCAGGAATGGAGTCCTACCAGTGAATGACGCTTCAGTGTCTTCGAAGGTTCGTCGTTATCCGCGGGTCATGTCCCTGGGAATCGTGTTCGCATTTTGTGGACTGATCGAGCTACTTACGATCTTCTGGTACCGCGGTCCTGCAGTGGTTAGTTCGGACGAGACAGCCGGTAGGTTTTCGGCCGCCAGTGCTCTTTCGCTTCATCGGAAACTGTTTTCGGAATCGCCGCGACCACGAGGAACCGAGGCACATCGTCAGGCGTACCAGAACATTGTGGCCTGGCTGAAGGCTGAGGGATGGAGTGTTGAGGAATCACCGGAGGACGCTGAGTTCCGCAATATCGTTGCGTATCGCCCGGAGCTGAAAGATCGTTCGGCCGCGCCGCTTGTGCTTGCGTCGCATTACGACAGTTGTCAGTGGGGGCCTGGAGCCGGTGACGCCGGAGCATGTGTTGTTGCAGTTCTTGAGGCGGCACGACTGATCACTTTAGAACCAAACGAACTGGTTCGGCCTGTCTTGCTGGTCATCACAGACGCTGAAGAGGAGGGATTGCTGGGAGCCCAGGAGTTTGTTGGCACTCATCCGCTTTCGTCCACGCGCCCCGTGGTGCTCAACTTCGATGCGCGCGGGAATGCGGGGCCGGTTGTGATGTTCGAAACTCAAACGGGCAACCATCCAGTGATCGAACGACTTGCCAACCAGATGGCTCGCCCGCGTCTGACGGGTTCATTGTTTACGGCTGTGTACCGCATGCTTCCGAACGGGACGGACTTTACGATCTTTCGGAACGCGGAATGGCAGGGATGCAACTTTGCTCTGATTGACGGAGCCGATCATTATCACCGACCGACGGACACTCTTGCGAATCTGGATCCTCGCAGCGTGCAGCACATTGGAGAAATGGCCTACAGCGTTGGGAGTGCGATCGCGAAAGATCCCATGGACTACTACGGTCCGCCCAACGCTGTGCAGGATGCTATTTTCTTTGACGTGTTGGGCCTGCACGTGTTTCACATGCCGATCTCATGGAACCTGCCTCTTCGTTTTGTGATCCTGTTTACCGCGGTTCAGCTCTATGGAAGAAGACTGCTGAAAAGCCGGCAGTTTCGATCCACGTTTCGAGTCTGGGCGGTCATGGCCGTGATGCTGCCGCTCGCACTGGCCTCGGGATGGCTGGTGCAGAAGTCGATCGCCGGGACTAGCTTGCTTCCCCGTCCCTTTGTCCCATGGGGCCACTGGATTTCTTTCGGGATCTGGGTGGCAAGTCTTCTGCAGTGCACCGTCGTGGCCAGCATTGGTCTTCGCCGCATTGGCTCGCGATGTCTTTGGGATGCCTTCTGGCTTGCTCATGCCGCGACCTGCATGGTCGTGTCCACGATTGCGCCGGAGTTCAGCTATCTGTTATCTGTGCCAGCGCTGTTTGCGATTGCTGCGACGCTTCTGGTTCGTGATCTGTGGTGGCGCACGATTGTCGTGAGCTGTGCGACCGCGGTGATCCTGGTTCCTCTGGACCATTTGATCTCGATCGCCCTTGGTCCGTGGAACGCCATGCTTCTGTTTCCAGCCTTCGCACTGCTCATCATGCCAATGCTGCCGGCGTTTGCGGACTTCAGTGATTCAAGCAGCGAATCAGGCAATCTGGCGATTAATCCCAACCCGTAGTGTCAGCAAGGGATTGTGTTGGGAGACGCGGTGGCTTTGATCCCTCACTGACGTGTCGGGTTGTGAAATCAGTCGGCGCATCGGGTAGTCCGGCGATTGATCCCAACCCGTAGCGTCAGCAAGGGATTATGTGGAGACGCGGTGGCTTTGATCCCTCACTGACGTGTCGGGTTGTGAGATGCGAGTCAATCAATCACGGTTCACCGCGGTGTTTCTGGAGCAGTCCGGCGGTAAGAAACAGGATTCCGGGAAGAGTGAAAACGACGAACCATGGAGCCGTCGGAATGCCTCGCCCCATGATGGCCATCACCGCATAGAACAGTGCGAGCGAGATCACAGAAACTACACCGCCGCGCAGCTCGTACTTCCATCCAATGATCATTCCCGCGACGACGCCGAAAGGGAAGAACACCATCGCAACCGCTTCGCGGAGTGTTGGTGTCATCGATTCTTCGCCACCAAACAGAAACAATCCCAGCAGTCCAATGCTTGCCAGACTGCTGAATCTCGCAAGCCACTTGAGTCCCGAGAATGTGATTTCAGCGGGAACATGTTTGAGTGCTGAATCGGACATTGATGATTCCTTGCGACAACCAGTGAACTGAACAGGAATGGTGAGTGCCATTCTGCGTTCACTTCAACAATGATGCTTGTGGTTCGAATCCAGTGCGACAGCATTGGCGATATTTGCGTCCAGATTTTTGTTTTGTTGAACGCACAGAATAGTGCGACAGTGCACAGGGTCGGGTTGTAATCACCGGCGGCTAGCGCCTCAGGCTCACGATTTGACACAGGCGTGCGATTTGTGAGCCGCAAGGCGCTAGCCGCGGGTTATGAACCAACACTGGAGCTTGGAAAGAACTTGTGTTTTGGCTTCACGAGAAGCATGAGCGGGATTTGAAATCACCGGCGGCTAGCGCCTTGCCGCTCACGATTTGACACAGGCGTGTGATTTGTGAGCCGCGAGGCGCTAGCCGCGGGTTATCAACCAATGCCGGAGCTTGGAAAGGACTTGTGTTTTGCTTTCAAGAGAAGCATGAACGGGATTTGAAATCACCGGCGGCTAGCGCCTTGCCGCTCACTGGGCAACGCTGTTGCTTCGGAACGCGTTGCACTACATTCTCTTCACTGCAACATGCCCCGCCCTTTCGTCCTGCAATCCCACCTCTGGACGCTGTTATGGCAAACTCCCCGTCTTCGCGCTGTGCGATTTTGATTCTGAGTGCGCTGACGTTTCTGATTGTCAGTGGCCCGGTTGCACGTTGTGACGATGAGCACTTCGAACGCCATATTCGTCCGGTGTTGGTGAATCGTTGCTTCAAGTGTCATGCGAACGAGATGAGCAAAGGTGGGTTGAAGGCCGACAGTCGCTCGGCTCTTCTTCAGGGTGGTGATTCCGGACCAGCGATCATTCCCGGCAAGCCTCAGCAAAGTCGCCTGCTTTTTGCTCTGCGTTATCAGGATGGCCTTGAGATGCCTCCGGATGGCAAACTGTCGGAGACTCAGATCGCAGAGTTTGAAAAATGGATCGCCGCTGGAACGGCCTGGCCGGGCAACGACGGGAAGCCCGATGAACCCGACAACTCACTTGGTGATCAAC
>JAEUII010000025.1 GCA_016795145.1 Planctomycetaceae bacterium | reverse complement strand
GGGAGCAGGCAGCGATCGCCAGTCGAATTGAAGTCACGGTCGAACAGGACGGTAAGACTCTGTTCGATCTGCTTGATGAGAATGACGACCGACGACTTACGGTGCGTGAGTTTCGTCTTGGTCCCGAGGTGTTGAAGCAATACGACGGAAATGGCGACGGCCGTTTTGCGGAGACAGAGCTTGGAACGGAATACGTCCTGACGATCGGACTGGGACGCTCTGAGTATGCACGTTCTGAGGGGATGATGTCAGGCATGCAAATGATACCAGGACAATCCCCGGATGCCATCATTCCAGGCCGCGATTCACTGTCAGGCCCAGAGTGGTTTCGACGCATGGATCGCAATCAGGATGGTGATCTGTCACAGAGAGAATTCCTGGGAACTCCGGAACAGTTCAGGAAACTCGACGCGGACAATGACCTGCTGATCAATGCAGAGGAAGCGGAAAGTGTGACTCCGCAAAGTGGTGAGAAGAACTGAGGGGCCCTGACGGAATTCGAACTGGCTGCTGCCAAGTAGGTCCTTTCTGCCGGAAAGGACCTTCGCCGTTAGGCGAACCTCGGGTGCACTCGGCGAGAATCACTGGCCGCCATCGATCGTTGTGCCACACTCGCACGATTGCACTCCGGGAAATAGTCGCCAAACTGCGATCTGCCTTCCTCAATCCCACCTCAATACTCGCCCCCCGCTTTGCGAAAGGGTATCCCATGTCGCCGAGTGCCCGTCGTTTCTGTTTCGTTCTGAGTTTGTTTGCTGGCGCATGCTCGGCGAATCTTTCCGCAGTCATCGGGGCAGAGAACCTGATCCAGCGGGAGAACGCAAAGCCAGGAGCCAAAGACTGGCAGCTGACTCGAGTCAAAGTTGATGCGGCTGGTCGGTCTGCCAACGTGGAAGGTTATTGTTCGAAACAAAGCGTCGCAGTTGGTGAGTCTATCGACATCATGGTGTCAACGAACCCGGCTCGCGCGTTTCGCATGGAGTTCTTCCGGACAGGGTATTACGGTGGCCGTGGCGCACGGTTGATGAAGACGATTGATCGTGTCGAAGGCGTCACTCAGCCAGAACCTGTCAAAGGGGAAAAAGATCTGCACGAATGCCAGTGGAAAGCCTCACTGACGCTGACCATTCCGAATGACTGGCTGAGCGGTGTTTACCTCGGACGAATGACAACCATTCCGGAAGGCAACGAACCGTACTGGCAAAGCTACGTCATCTTCATCGTGAAGGATGATCGTCCTGCTGACATTCTGTTCCAGTGCTCAGACAACACATGGCAGGCGTACAACGTTTGGCCAAGTCACTATTCGGTGTATACGCATCCCAAAGGCGGCCAGGGTCCCTGGGCGGATGTCAGCTTTGATCGGCCATACGGCAGAGAAGCTCAGCACACGTCTGTTGTGAATGATCCTCTGACCGTCGGTGCCGGGGAGTTTATTCCGTACGAGTTTCCAATGACGTACTGGCTGGAACAGAACGGTTACGATGTGTCGTACTGTTCCAACAGCGACCTCGTGACACCGGATCGTGGCCTGAAATGCAAATGCTTCATCAGTATTGGTCACGATGAATACTGGGATCTGCGACAGTACAACAGCGTCGCGGCGATGCGAGATGCGGGAGTCGATCTGATGTTCCTTTCGGGGAACAGTGTGTGCTGGGTCAGTCCGCTGCGAGCTTCGTCAGACGGTCGTCCGAATCGAATCTTCTTTCGCGGCGGTCCATACGGGGCTGAGAACGCGTACGCGGTTCAGCGAGAAAAGGAGAATGGCCCGTTTCCTCATCGAGGCCCCGATGATGGTCTGCTGATGGGGGCTCGCAACGTCGAACCCGTCAATGGCGGCGGCGACTGGACCATCACAAAGGCTGACCATTGGATCTTCAAGGGAGCCGGAGTGCAGAATGGCGATTCGATCCCGGGGCTGATTGGCTGGGAATATCATGGCCAGCCAGCGGAGATTCCCGGGCTCGAAGTCGTCGCCTCAGGAACCGCATGGCAAGGTGGCGTGAATCCTCAACAGTGGACCGCCACAATCTACCCCGGCCCGAAAAATAACTTCGTGTTCAACGCCGCCACAATCTGGTGGGCTCAGGCTCTTGGCGATCCTCCTGGACACACCTTGCCCTGGTCCCACTTCAGTCGTCCACACGGACCCGACGAACGAGTCCAGATCATGACTCACAACCTGCTTCGCAAAGCGCTCGCGCCGTGATGTTTTGGTGAGCCCGGCGAACGTGACATCGAAGCGAAAGCTGCCCTCCCCCGAGCTTGCTGGCGCTCGCTCGACCCCTCCCAAACGGGGTTTGGGAGGGGAGCATGTTGGCGCGTGACTTGCGAGTAAGTCCAAAGCCCGGGGCCTTGAGCCCGTCGTGATTGCAGTCATTGCACTTGCCCCCATCCCCTCCCATGCAGCGCAGCGAAATGGGAGGGGTCGGCCGATTAGGCCGGGGGAGGGTTCCGCGCAGCGCATCGCGCGCTACGCTCATTCCTACGACAGCAACAGCTCCGGCCACTGCGCAGAACGTGTGCCCGCCACGGGCAGGTTCTCCGCCGATCGAAACGTAAACACGACAGACTGTTTTGTCTGCGTCGAAAAGTTGCGAGTTGCGGCGTGGAAGCAGCGTGCATGGAAGAACAGCACGTCACCCGGAACCAGCTCGACGGCCTGAGCGGTCTGAAGCAGAGGCTGATTTTCCGGGAGGTCTGTTCGCAGGAACTGAGCTTCATCCAGACGGGATCGGTCTGCCACCGCCAAGTGTGTTCCGGGCAGCACCTGGAGACATCCGTTGTGTCGATTCTCGGGACCCAGGGCAATCCAGATGTTGACCAGGTCACCCGACTGAAATGCCCAGTAACGAGTATCCTGATGCCAGCCGGTATCGCTGCTGTATCGCGGCTGTTTGGTCATGATGCAGTTGTGGTGAGCCAGCGGCATGACCACATGGGGACCCAGCAACTGCTGAAGACGCTGTAGCAGGAAAGGTTCCTTCAGCAGCTTCAGAAAAACAGGATCGCGGCTGACAGCCTGTCGAAGACGTCGAATCGTCTTGCCGCCTTCCGAATCCAGCGACTTCGGCGCTCCTGGATAATGCAGGTCGGCTTCATATTCGACATCGCCCAGGTGCCCGGCAAGGTCTCGGTCAGTAATGGCCTTCATCTGGCTGAGATATTCCGGTGGCATCAAACCACGCTGAATCAGGAAGCCATCTTTTCGAAAGCTGTGAACTTCCTGATCGGTAAAGTGATCGATTGCAGCCGTACTGCTCACAGCCGCGGTCTGTTCTGCCGTACCAGTCGACACCGAATTGGTCATTTTCAACTTCCGACGAGGCGAACTGCCGCCAGGAGAATTCAAAGAAACAGATCTGGAGACACGATTCTCACAACGACGTTCACGACGGCAAGTTCGTACCCTATAAATCTCAACTTCGGCCATCAACCAACAACGAAGAACCATGAACCAGGAACGTGACGGCACCATTGGCAGTCACAAGTAAATTCATGCAGACCACAGAATCCTGGGCGAAGTCGCTCAATCTTTCCGTCGAAGCCAGCGCACCTGCTGTTGAGGATTATTCCAGGCGATGTCGGAGGACAACTCGTCAAATCGCCGTCCGCGCGATCATCCTTCAGGGGGTCGTAGCCGTTGCATTCAAGGTCAACCCGCTGAGGATTGTGGACTGGTTTCGCAAGCAGCGAATCTGGCGAAGCGTGACTCCCGCCGAAAGAGCTTTCCTGACCACTTCTTCACCGACAGGAAAACAGAGTGTGCAGTTTTCGTGGCATAAAGAAGCGGAATGGACGTTGCTCTGGGCGATCGGCAAAGTCGAATCACTCGGACTTCCGACCACCGAGTGCGATACTCGACGGTTGGTCGATGAGATTATCCCGCCGCTGGGCACCGACATCTCGGAATTCGTGTCGACTGCCAAAACTCGTGAACCTGGAGTTTTGTTGGCAGAAGATGATCGCACCTATCAGATGTGGTGTTACGCTCAAAAGGCTCGTCGCAACGGGCAGTTACCTTCTGATCTCAACTGGTCGGTTCTCTATGAACGCCGCTACGCGTTTGAATGGCTCGACGGCGACCAGAATTGGGACGATGTCACGTGCGACGCGTAGGCGATGCGGCGCTCTGCTTTCCGAACAGCGAACGACCTCAGAAAGATGCCAAAGTTGCCCATGTCTGTTCGGCGAGTTTTCGAGTGGCAAGTCAAGAGGCCCCGTCCACACTGGACGGAATACTGGCGTTTTCATGTGGCTGTTATGCCAGACTGTCATGTGTCCTGTTTGTTGAACTGCCGAATGAACGCCTCAGCGCGGTTTCGTGTCCCGGGACTGAGGCGGGGATTATCGAGTCGCAGGGCGAGTTCGAAACACAGTGTTGCACTTCGTTGGTCGTTCCGGGACAGGTGCAATAATCCGATGTTGTAATGAAGCCAGGCGTTGTCTGCGCAGATCGAGAGCGATTCTCGCAAGGCCACGTCTGCTTCTTCAAGACGCCCGAGCCCGACAAGCGTTTTTCCCAGGCCGCTCAGGCAGTATGGCAAATCGGACGTTGCCTGTTTTCTGGCAAGCTCAACAGCAGCCTCAAGATCCTTCAATGCCAGTTCGTACTCCCGGAGTTCTGCGTAAACCTGTCCACGTCCGTTGAGGGCCGCAGCATCCGGCTCTTCCATCGTTTCAATCAGGCGCGAGTAATCCTCGAGTGCCTCCACAAAACAATCAGAGTACCAGTAGGCCGAGGCTCTGAGGCGAAAACCAGTGTAGTTCTCCGGTTCAATGGCCAGGATCTCCGATGCCGCCTGAATCGCATCGTCGTATCGCTCTTCGTTCCGAGCCAGCATTGCCGTCATGATCAGGCGAGAGATCTCAATGGACTGAGCGCGTTCGGGAGACTGGCTGGTCGCTGCGTCCAGATCCTGTTGCGAAAGTTCGTGTTCACCCTTCTGCTCGAGCACAACGCTTCTTCCGATCAATGCCGGGACAAAGTCCGGATGGTCCTTCAGAATCGCTTCAAAGTCAGCATGTGCATCGTCCACTTTTCCGAGGTGGAGCATGAGCTGCGCTCGCGACATCAAAGCATTCAGATGGTCAGGCTTCGAACGCAGCACGGAGTCCAGGTCTTTTGATGCGGCTTTCAGGTCATTGTCATTCAGAAGCAGTTGAGATCGTTCCATGCGGCATTCCGCATCATCCGGATCCAGCAGGAGTGCTTTGTCCAGCAGCTTGAGTGCTTCCTGAGCCTCGTTCTCAATCCGATGGACAATCGCCCGTCCTCGGTAAGCGGGGACAAGAGAAGGGTCGTCCAGAATCGCCTGATCAAAATCTGCTTTTGCGGAGTCGTGGTTTCCCTGATTCAAATGCAGAAACCCTCGCATCAGTCGGGCATACGCCCACTCTGTCACTTGTACCAGGACAAGGTCGAGTTCAACGATCGCACTTTCCACCTGTCCAAGATTCGCTTTTGCCCTGGCCAGGTTGTATCGGGCGATCACATAGTCCGGGTTCTTCTGACACGCGGTTTCAAGGTCTTCAGCAGCGAGTTCATACTGCTCCAGTGTCAACCGTGCCACGCCGCGACACACATAGCTCAGCGAGGTGCACTGTCCCGCTTCAATGGCCCGGTCCGAATCGATCAGTGCCGCGTCCATGTCGTTGTTCTGCAGGTGAATTCGAGCCCTCATTTCGCGGGCAAAGCCGTCGCCTTCATTATTCCTGAGCAGTGTTTCACAGTCTTCTCTGGCAAGTTCCAGTTTTCCCGCATTGATAAGTGCATCGGCTCGAACGACGAGCAGGGCCCGTTGGTCGGGGAACCTCTTCAGTCCCTCAGACAGCACTGTGATCGACTCTTCAGGACGCTGGAGCTGGTTCAGTGCGATCACTTTCAGCCGAATCAGTTCCATATTCAGGCCAGCCATTTGCTCGACATTCACGAGATCCTCAAGTGCTTCCGCATACTTTCGCTGTATGCACAGCAGTTCTGCGCGGAACTGTAGAGTTCCAGCATCTTTTGGACTCAATGCGATGGCATGATTGATGTGAGCAATCGCTGTGTCGGTATCACCGATTGCTTCCGCCACGCGCGCGGACGTTTGCCAGAATTCTGTCGACCGATGCTCGCTGGGTGCAGAGTGCAGTGTTTGCCATGCATCCTGGGGACGCTGCATCTGCAGCTGCAGATGTGCCAGAAAACCATATCCGAGCGTAAACCAGGGAAACCTCTGCAGGACGTTCAGGCAAATCGCCGCAGCACGTTCGGTCTGGTTGATCTCATGGTAGACCAACGCCAGGTGATGCTGGAGGACAACGTTGTTCGGAGAGATTTCGATTTGAGCCTTCAGGATTTCAATGCCCAAAGACGAACGGTTCTCATTCAGCATGAGATTCGCAAACTCGACCGCCAGGAAATCGGGGAATTCGCCCAGCTTTTGCCATGCGATGCAGTCTTCCGAGGTCAGCGGGGAAAACTCCACATCAGTCGCGCTCCCGTAGAGCTGCAGCGCCATCTCCGGATAGGTTCCGGCGGATGCCCAAACCGGTTTGTTTCGCCATGATCGAAAGGGATCCGTCAGTTGGCGAAGGTTCTCAACACCTTGTCGCTTGCAGCGACGATAGGAGAACACCACCGGAAAACGAACACCGACCGGCGGTATAGTCTCGAGATGCTGGACCAGACTGTCTCTCAGCGGGGCCGAGTTCTTCGAGATCGCCTGAAGCTCGAACCGGGACTCGCGGCCAGGCAGCAGGACATAGTCAATCTGCACGGCTGTTGCGTCATCGAGTTCCGGGGCCATCAAAGCCTCACGCGTCAGCCTGACAATTCGCTCGATGACCATTCCAAGGATGCCATTCGAAATTCCTGACCGGACCAATTCTGGATAGGTCATCCAAACCTGGATCTGGTCAAAGAACTGAAGACTGCCCCTGAGGACTTCCGGAGGCAGGTCATCTGTGACAGCCTCGGTCACCGGAACCTCAACATGCAAGTCCGGCTCCAGCGTTCGCAGGGACTGAAGATGTGGGTCGGCGCTCAGGAATTGATTCAGTAACTCTGTTCGCTCTTCCTGCGTGATTCGTTTTGGGCGTGGTAACAGTGCTCCAATTGCGATCGCTGCAAAGGTCACCATGAGACAAGGCAGCCAGGCCTGTGCGGCGGCCAGAGAAAGAACCGGGACACATGCAATGGCAAGCCAGATGTATCGCAGGTTCAGCTCCTGCTGCACAAATGGTATTCTCTGCGAACAATTCGCACATAACGGGACAGGCAGAGTGCACTCGAACTCATGATGGTGAATTGGAACTTTCAGTGACCTCCTCGTTGGTGTTCCACATGACCTGCACGCAGGGTCTCGTGATTGTTGTTGCAGAGCTGCCAGAATTCCCTGAACGCAGAGGAGTCGTTCGCGTTGCGATGATCTGCCCAGCTCGACGTAATTCTCTTCTGTCGCTTCGTGTGTTTGCGTGGAAGCAGACGAACTCGCTGACATGACTTGAACTTTCAAGATGCCGGTAGGACTGCGCTGGCGGGTGAGGACCCTTGCAGATCGATTCGGAAACTCAGCGATTGAATGGTAACCGTTGATTCTTGAGACCGCCAATCGTGGGGCAATCCGTTGACGACGGTCTCCAGACACAAAATGTTAGAGATACTCGGTATTACTCTACTGGCCGAAGGTCGAATGTCTTTAGGCAAAGGGTACTGTCGGCTTGCTCCACAACAAGGCGGAATGCCGCATCGTTCTTCGTGAAGGCAATTGCTGGATTGAACCGCCGTCCCGGCGTCATGGAAGGTGGTATGACCATTCCAATCTCATCGCCGCTCTCAATGTACCAGAGCGCGACGCCACCCTGACGATCAACGCTGGCACCGATTCGACCGTCATGGCTCAACGCCAGACTCACGATTTCCGTTTTGTGTAGTCGTGTTCCATGGCGAAGTTGTCCATCGTGACTCCAGAATCTCAATGCACCCTCGTGATCTCCTGTTATAACCGTCCTGCCGTCAATGCTGTAGATCGCTGCGATGACGAAGTTGCCGCTGGCAAAGTTCCTCGACTGTGTTCCTTCAGGCAGATCCAGAACCTCCATATGTTCAAAGTCACCGCCCACAATTAACCTTCTGGTGTCGGGTGACCACGCAAGACAATTCGCCAGACCGGGCATCTTGAACTGTTGAGGTTTTTCCCCCCTGGATTTCATGTTTGCAACACAGACGATGTCACCATCAATCCATGCACAGTGGCGTGAATCCGGAGCGAATTCGATCTGTTTGAAAGCGTCATCCTGCACAGGATCCTTTTGCGATCGGACAGCCGACAATACCGCCGGAGCATGATCCATGCTGGTCAGCAACTCGGATTTTTGTGTGATCATGCCGATGAAATGCTGGTCTGGCGAAATGGCCACAGCGGAAACTGTGGCGCCTTCGCTGGAATAGACATTCTCGAATGTCAGCGAGGAGAGTGTCCGGCATCCAACCGATTCCGTTGAAGTTTCGGATATCTCGGGCAGTTCAGTACGCTGCAAAACGCCGGTGGGCTGCCGAACTACCAGAAAGCTTCCGTCGCCGCTGAACTCTGCAATCGTTCCGACTGATTGTTCTTTAGGGACTGACTGAGTATCTGTGTCCTCTTCGGTGGGGCGGCGAAGAGCCAAAAGTTCGCCTCCAAAAGTTGTCAGCATAATCCAATTCGAAGAGCAGCAAATCGATGTAATCGGTGTCGACGAAACGCTCCAGCGATGCTGTAGGTCAATTTCATAATAGGGCTCATTCGAAATTGCGTCGGTTGCCAGGTATTGGTTGTTCTTTGCCGAAAGCTCTGAGCCGAGAAACCGTCCAACATTCCAGCAGGCAACTTCCCCGGAGGCCAGACCGGCATGCAGCGTTATTGAGTCTGGACTGAGCGAGAAACACTCAGCAAAGGACACATCAGCAAGGCGACCAATTTCGATGTTCCGCCCAACGTCCCTCACCGGCATGAAATTGTGATCCCAGGATATCGCGAGGAGCTGACGGGTGAGTGGTGTCCAGACCGACGATATGATTCGGCTGTTTGTGCTTATCTCCTGAGTGCGATAAGAGAATGGGGCGCTGAACTCGGTCACACAGACTTTTTCGTTGTCGTGCTGCACAAAGATCTGGTGGCCTTCCGGAGTACGGCACATCCACGAATTGCGTAGCGCTGCAGGCAGTTCGGTGATTTGTCCTGTTTCAGTTTCAATGATCTGAACGTTCTCGTAGCGTGATCCGCAGGCGAGGTACCTCGCATCGGCGGAGAACTCGAGAGATTCGATGGTTGTTAGTTGTCCCGGCAGATCTCGGATACGCTGGCCCGTTTCCAGGTTGAAGATAATTGGAATGGACCGATCTGTAAGCGGGTCGGTGACTCCACCGGTTGCCAGAAGTCGACCATCGTCACTGACTGCTATCGCATGTAATGACGGCACTCCGGTGGCGATTGTCATGGTGACCTGAAAGGTCGTCAGATCCATGACATAGACGCTGCCGTTGCCACCAGCCGCAACGACCTTGTTTGTGTTTGGAATCAGCCGCACCTCATGGACGGGTTTCTCAATCTTCAACAGTTGACGATAGGACTGATGCAGTTGACGCTCGAGCATCTGCCATTCGGGGAATATTGATGATTCAGGATCGTTCTGTTTGAGTCGCTGCAGAATACTGCTGACTTCTGCGTAACGATTTTGCTCCCAGTTTGACCAGGCTTCCTTGATCCCGGTTTTCCAAGCCAGTTCGCGAAACCTGGCCTTCTCAGATAGTTCATTCTTGTAATGCACCTCTGCTGTTTTGCGGGCTGATCTCGCTTCAGCAGCCTGCCAGAGTCCGACAGCTGCTGCGACTGCAAGGCTGCTGATGACGGTCATCAGAACGGCCAGCAGCAGGCGATATCGGATCAGCGATTTGCGAAGTCGATAGGTTGCCGTTTGTGGATAGGCACCAACAACATCATTCGCCAGGTATCGGCGGATGTCTTCTGCAAACGCTTCCGGCGATTGGTAGCGACAAGAGCGATCCGTCTCCATCGCCATTATCGTGATGCAGTCGAGTTCTCCTTCCAGTTTCTGCCGAAACTTCCAGGGCTCTTCTTTGCGGTTCTTCGAGACTGCCAGCCGATGGACCTCATCCAGAGTGCCGATTCGGCTGCTGGGGCGTGGGAACTTTGCCACACGGGCCGCCTGATTTCCGGGCTTCCATCCACAATCTGTGAACGGATTGAATCCTGTCAATAACTCGTACAGCAAAACTCCGATGGAATAAAGATCGCTGCGAGTATCCAGGCCAGTGGCGGTTCCTTCAATCTGCTCGGGACTCATGTAGTTCAGCGTCCCTGCAATTTCCGAACTGCTGTTTTTCAAATCCTCCAGGGAACCTTGGCCCTCCTGGATCCGGGCAATTCCAAAGTCAATGATCCTGACGACAGGGTTTCCGTCCCTGACTTCGACGAGAATATTGCCGGGCTTCAGATCGCGATGGATAACGCCCTTTTGATGAGCATGCTGCAGTGTTTCGAGGACGGTAATCAGGATCTTCAGGCGTTCGGCAATCGTTAACTGCAGGCGATCACAGAATTCCGTGATCGGCTGGCCGTTCACCAGCTCCATCACATAGAACGGGCGTCCTCCTCTGGTGACACCTCCGTCCAAAATTTTGGGAATTCCTTGATGATCCATTAACGAGAGCATCTGACGCTCGCGTTCAAACTGAGAGATCGCCTCTTGATAATTCTGTTCGGTCCGGATCAGCTTGATTGCAACAAGACGCTGAACGGGCGCAGACTGAGTCGCCAGGTAGACGACACCCATTCCTCCCACGCCAAGCAATTCGACGATGTGATACCGATTTGAGATATGCTCTGAAAGATCTTCACAGAAGGGCGCCGGGGCCTCTATGGAAAGAATGTCCGCGGCACAGGCCGACATGAACTGCGGCTCCTGGACATGTGCTTCCAGGAGCCGATTTATGGTCGCCATCAGTTCATTGTTGCTGCCACACTCGACGTGCAGGAATTTCGAACGCTCCTCGGCTGTATCGATTTCAAGGGCAGCCAGAAATATGCTGCGCAGGCTTCGAGGATTCGAGGACACCGAATCAGACCTTCAGAAAACATGCAATCGTTCGTGGAGCGTGGTTGGGCTGATACAGACTCTAACGACGACCATCGACTTTGATGTGGAGACCAGAGTTTCGCATTCCGGATCGCCACATTCATCCCCGCGTTACCGGAGCGTCACTGATGCCACGCGATGGATATGGGTCTTGGCGTAATATCTCCTTGCTGCGTCTCAGGTTTTCGGAAAGATCACTCGCCCTGAATTTCCGCACGCAGAAATGCTCGGGCAAACGTCCATGTCCTGTAGGCGGTGGCTCTGGAAACGTTGAGGAGCTTTCCGGCCTCTTCCAGGGACAGTCCTCCGAAATAATGGAGCTTCACCAGTTCGGCGGCCTCTGGGTCTTTTTCCTGAAGTCGCTCCAGAACATCACTCACTGCAACAACCTCCTCCGCCATGACGCTGGAAGAGATTTCCTGTTCGGTGAACACCCTGCGTGTGTGCATTCCTCCGTGCTTGACTGAGCTCTTTCTTCGAGCGATATCGACCAGGATTCTTCGCATGGCTTCCGAAGCCGCGGCGAAAAATGCTCCTCGGTCATTCCATGCTGCATCGCTGGGTGACCCTGCAAGCCTGATCCATGCCTCATGAACGAGTGCCGTTCCCTGCAGTGTCTGGCCCGGCTTCTCTCTCGACATTCTTGCGGCCGCGATCTTTCTTAGCTCGGAGTAGACAAGTGGCAAGAGTTCTTCCGACGCACCCTGGTCGCCAAGCTTGATTCGTTGAAGGATTTCTGTGACTTCACCCACAGCGTCTTTCGTCCTTTTGCAGCTAACGAGTCTCCGTCAGAAAAAGACATTCCGGTGCAGTATCTCAGGATCCTCAATGAAAGCGAACTCAAATAGTGTTTAAGTGTTCAGTTTTTCCGGCCTCACCGGACTCCGTGAGAATTCTCCTTCTGGTCGTGAGACGACGCTTGCCGCAATTACGCCAATGAAAACGTTCATGCGACTTCATTCCTAGAGAGTCTCCTCTGTTTCGCATGGATCATCGCAGATTTGCAACAGGAATAACGGAACGTCTGGCCGGCTGCGAGATCTAATGATGACTGAAAAATCCGTTGGGAAGTCAACGAGGCGCGGCCCAGTTCGGGGCCGGTCGAGTGCGTTCACTCTGATCGAACTTTCGGTCGTCATAGCGATCATTGCCGTTCTTGTGGCATTATTGCTGCCCGCAGTGCAGATGGCTCGCGAAGCGGCACGTCGCACGCAGTGCAAAAACAATCTCAAGCAGTTGGGGTTGGCAATGCACAACTATGAGTCAGTTTACAGTGGATTTCAGCCGGGGATGCGAATGATGGCTGGGCAGCCAGTCGGCGCTTTGGGAACGGGTAACGTCTCCTTATTGCCATTTCTTGAGAAGTCGAATCTGCAGAATGCGATCAATCCAAACACTCCCTGGTACCTGCTCGCCCCCGATGTTGTGAAGATGAAGGCGCCAGAGTTCATTTGTCCGTCGGACGCAGCCCTGTCCCCAAGTCGTTATCCATGGATTGGAGCACTCAACCTTCCGGTTGGTGATGCCTTCGAGAATTCGTCCTACGGCTACAGCATCGGGTACAGTGACAGCATCTGCTACACCGCTGGGCTTGGACCAAAGCCCACAACGCCGTTTACGGGCGTGTTCGGCATTCATTCGTTTACGAAAATCTCCAGCATCACAGATGGGACGAGCAATACGTTTGCAATCGGCGAAGCCGCTTCCGGCTTTCCCATGTGCAGCGGTGTAAATTGCGGTGACACTTCTCCCGTCATTGGAACATCACAACACGGCTGGCTGGTTGGGGGCTTCAATTACGAGGGCCTCTACAATGGTGGATTCCGCTACAGCGGAATGTTCGTGAGTACCGTAGATAAGATCAACAAGAAGTTGGCAACGGACTCTTTATTCAGGGTGAATACCGCGATGACCGACTGCCGCCCAAGCTGGGCAGGCGGACCGCATTGGGTGACAAATTTTCGCAGCTTTCATTCCGGCGGTGCGCAGTTTCTGTTTTGCGACGGTTCGGTTCGGATGCTCAGTGAGAACATTGACATGGCAACCTATAGAGCCTTGTCGACGATTCAGGGCAGTGAAATTGTCAGTGAGTTTTGACCAGGCAGCGTTTTTTGCCAGCACAATTCCACCTGATGCTTCGAGGATGGACTGTTGTAAGTGTCGTGGCGACTGTTCGTCGGTCGCTAATATCTTCGGCGTGAAATTCATTGGGCGAGCGGGTTTGCCCAGTCTGATTTCAGACCGCACTTTTGGATCATGAATCTGGAGCATCAGACGTGAACGAAGGAAACGCCCCGTCTGGTCGAGTAGCGGCCTCTTACACTGGGAAAATGCCGGCTGCTGTCAATTCAACAGCCAGCCTTGAAACCCCAGATCCCGATGCCACGTTCATCGAAGCCCGCAAATCGATTCCTGCACACCCAGAAGTCGGCTCGATTCTCAACAATCGATTTCGCGTCGGGCGTGAGCTGGGGCGTGGTGGCATGGCTGCCGTATTTCTTGCGGAGGAGATTGAAACGGGGCGACAGGTCGCTCTGAAAATGATGCAGACCCGACTCGAAGGAACAGGTCGTCAGCGATTCACTCGCGAGTTCAGTACGATTGCGTCGATTAAACACCCTTCCTGTCTGGAGGTGTATGAGTATGGCGAATCAGACACCGGGCCGTTCTTTGCCATGGAACTCTTCGCAGGCGAACCGGCAACTGCCCTGATCGGTCAGCCTCTTGCGATCTCGCTTATGGCGCTCTACCACGTTGCGGAAGCGATCGACTACATCCACAGCCATCGAATCATTCACCGGGACATCAAGCCGGGAAATATCCTGGTTCGCAGCAAGTCTGATGAATCGGGTTTTGATGTTCGTTTGGCTGATTTTGGTCTCGCGAAGTTCGCAAATACCTCTTCGTCGCTGTCTGGTGAAACGGGATTCCTTGGGACAGTCGCCTACTGTGCCCCGGAGCAGATTACTCGTGACGAGCTGGATCATCGGTGTGACATCTATTCCTTTGGGCTCGTCTGTTATGAAGTGCTGACCGGCCGGTATCCATACGGCGACGTCCGCAAAAATGTTCAGGCACTGGTGGCTCGACAATTGCGTGATATGCCGCCAGGCATTCGATCCTGCAACAGTGATGTCGATCCCGCGATCGATGCCGCAGTGATGCAGATGTTGTCAAAGGATGCGGGAAAGCGGCCGCAGTCCACACTTACTTTTCGAAATGCCGTTGCCGAATACCTGGATCTCACGGTCAAGCAGGACGCAACGGAGCGTGGAAGCGAGAATCGCCGACTGGTCGGGACTTTTGTGGCCCGGGATCAGGAGAAGCGACTGCTTGACACTCTGCTTGCTGAAAACCTGCTTTTGGACGGCAATACGTCAGATCAGTGGCATGAAGAACAGCCCGCCCTGATCGGAATTTTGACTGGTCCGGCCGGATTGGGCAAAAGCACCCTTCTGCGGCAGGTCGCTCGCACTGCAATGGCGAACGGAGCACGTGTTTATGAGGGCCGTTCGCAGGAAGGTAACCTCGCTCCGTTTCAGCCGTTTGTTGAGATCATTCGTCAGCTTTTGTCTGAACAGGAATACCTGCGAGTCAGGGTGCCCAGCGAACAGCTTGTGCCGCAAGGAAAGTCGGCTGCTTCATCTTTCACGGGTCAAAAGAGTCGAGTGGATGAGATCATTGAGGAATACTCCCCGGAGATTCTGCGAATTGCTCCGGAACTCAAAAACCTGCTGCATGGCGAGGCATTCTCCAGTGCGGAGAACACACAGCAGACGGACCATATGCTGCGTGCCATTGCGAGCTTCTTTTCAGAGATCAGCAAGATTCAGAGGATCTGCTTGCTGATAGAAGATCTTCACTGGGCCGACAAAAGCAGTCTGAGTCTGGTGGCTTATTTGGCAGCCGTTATCAAAACAGAACGCCAGAGAGCGGCTGATCGAATGGCCGCTGTGCCTCGCTTGTTTATCTGCGCAACAACTCGGCCTGAAGACGACTACGCGACGCTCGCGGAGGCACTTGCACAGGTTCGTGAACAGCGAAATCAGGCGACGATTGAACTCCAGCCATTCGATGAAAAGAACGTCAGTAGTATGGCTGCCGCTATGCTGGGGGCTGTCCCGGAGCAAATTGACTCGCAACTGACCCAGCACATCACGAAACAATGCCTCGGCAATCCGTTCTTTGTTGCACAGACAATTCGTGAATTCCGAAAGCTGGGGCAGATTACATTCAACGCTGGACGGTGGCGCCTCACTGCAAATGTTGACGGCGCACTCACTGAGTCGGTTCAGGCGGCACTGCGAGAACGAGTCCGCGGTCTCGAACCACTGCCTGCCAGGATTCTTTCCGTTGCAGCTGTGATTGGTGCCGTTGTCGATGTCGATCTATTGAATGATGTTGTAGGCCATTCGGATCAGTTTGAATTCCTGGATGCCCTCGATCTGCTTCTTGCACGCCAGATCCTCACCGAAACTGGTCAGGCCCGTCGAGTGGCATTTGCCCATGATCTAATCCGCGAAGCCGCCACAGAAAGACATGGGTCGACTCAGCATACCAAACGTCTCCATGAAGCGGTCGCACGCCGCCTGGAGCAACTTGTGGCAGACGGCAAGTCGGTCTCTAATGCCAAACTGGCCGAGCATTTTCTTTCGGCCGAAATCACTGACAAGGCGTTTTGCTACCTTCTGAAAGCCGGAACCGAGGCCGTGTCGGCGTTCGCATTTCCAGACGCGCTCGTACTGCTGGAGAAGGCACTTGAGATTAAGCCTGTGGGCGTTGACAAGAAACTGGAGCTTGAACTCTATCTTCAATTGGCGACAGCATATTCGGCCGGCTCAGCACTTGTTTCTGCCGAGTCCATGTACCGAGAAGCCATCCGGGCGGCAGATTGCCCTCTTGATCGTGCCAAGACTTTGTTCGGGCTTGGCGACACATTGGCACGCCGAAGGCAACCGGAAGAGGCGCTCAAGGTGTTTACGACCGCACTTCGAGAGATTCGGCAGCCGCTTCGTACCGACCCAATCAGCACTGTTCTGGATATTCTCGCGGGGATCGTGTTTGCCTTTCTACTTCCGAATTCCGTACGACGCCGGCTGAAGCTGCGATCCATCACACAGGAAGATCGAAACCTCGCTATTCAGATTCTTCTTACTATGAAGCACTTATCAACGGATTTCAGTTTAGTTAGATATCTGCAGTTAAGCCAGGTATTGTTTATTCGCGTCCACCAGTCTGGACTACCAGAACATCTAGCGATGGGGCATGTTACGTATGCTACAAATTTCGCTTTTTATGGGGTTCCATATTTGCCACTACAGTATTTGAACCGCGCGATCGGCTTTGCCACGGACTCTGGTAATACTCAGTTAGAGGCGTATACTGCTACCCTTGGGGCTACTGTCCGAGGGATGACTGCCAATCTCTCCGACTCGCTTGGGCAAGCGGAAAGGACCTTGACGGTATTTGAACGGCTGGGCGAGAGTTATGATCGGTCTGTGTTGACCCATTTCGTCAGACATCACTGCGAGTTCTACGGAGACGCGAAACGAGAACTCAAATATGCAGATGAAGAGTTGCGGATGGCTGAATTATCTGGGGACTGGGAAAAACTAACCTGGGCGCATTATGGGCGAGCCAGTGCGCTGGCGAGAGCCGGAAGGCTGCAAGAGTCACGCTACGAAATGGATCAGTCGTTTGCCTTGGTCGGAAATCACATTTCAATCATCTCGAGGCCCGTTGCATTCGTGACAGATGCATTTGTCAGATTGCAAGCTTCCGAATATCCGAAGGCCTTCGATAGTGCTGTCGCGGCTCAACGTCTTACGGAGCGTTGTCTCGGTGTGTTCCTCCTTGTCGCCAAGGCATATCCACTCGCGGTTGAAGCAGGTCTGGGCCCGAACTGGCATCTGTCGGAGGCTCATGTGGAACTCCGTTCTGACAGGAGTCGCATGCGCCGCATCTCGTGGGTGATTTGGAAATGCATCATTATTGGCGCATTGTTTCTGGTCGCTCGTGCACACGGCTATCGAGTTCGAGGGCGGTACGCCTTTGTGCGTGGAAATGCAGCACAGGCCGTGCGTTTGGTGAATCGAGCGATCGCTGTTGCTGATAAGCAGGGGTCGCCCTATGAAAAGGCTCGTGCATTACTGGATCGCTCCTTGATCTGTTCTGAATCTGCCGGGGAGGATCGAAGCAAAGGGTTTGCGTTACTCAAGGAACTGGGGGCTGTACTGCCGGCTGCAGAACAGCAGGCATTTGAGTCGCAGCCGAACGGTCATTGATCATCACAGGAGCGACATCGCATCGGTATCACTTGTATCTGGTTTGCTGACATGAACTGTGCTCTTACGATCTTCCGACGCAAGCAGAAGAAGGATGCTTTCAGTGGCTAGTCTCGATGTGCTGACATACTGCCGTGAGCCGAAGAGGAGACCGATCAGATATCGGTTTCCTCGGTTGTGTCGTCAGGAGTAATGGGGCCGCTATGTCGAAGTTCGCAACACCTGAAGGCGATTTGGGGGCGACGGTGAAGTGCCTTGCGCCGGTGTCCGAGTCTCTGAACTCGTTTGAGCGCGTCACCCAAATCTGTGCGGGGTTTCGGAGGGCCTGGGATGGGGGATGTCCGGATCTTGTGGAATGGTTGTCGCAGGTGACAGTGGAAGACCGTCCTTCGTTGCTGCGTAACCTGCTGGAGATCGATCTTCGTTGTCGTCGACGGAACGGTGAATCCCCTTCGGCGTTGGATTATGTGGCGCGGCTGCCTGGATGAGGCGCGTCTGCGAGCCAGTTTCGGTCAGCTGGTGACGGGACTGATGGCGCTTCACAGTCGCGGCGTAGTACATCGGGATCTGAAGCCCGGCAATGTCCTTGTGACCAGTGCCGGCCGAGTCGTGATCCTGGATTTTGGGCTGGTTGCTGAGTGGCGGCAGACAGCCGGAGCGTCGTCCGCCGGAATAGCGGGTACACCAGCCTACATGGCTCCGGAACAGGCGGGTTCGAAACAGGTCGGTCCCCAGGCTGACTGGTACGCTGTGGGTGTGATGCTGTATGAAGCAATCAGCGGCCATCGTCCGTTCACTGGTGCAATTTTGGAGGTGATGACAGAGAAACAGCGTCGGGATGCGCCCCGCTTCCTCAGACTTCGGGCATGCCGGAAGATCTGGCGGATCTGGCAATGCGTCTGCTGTCACGCGATCCGGCCGACCGTCCGGGTGTGCTGGAAATGGCTGGTGCTGTGGCGAATTCTGCACAGGTGGTTCTGGGGCAAATGAGTGGCTCCGATCAGCTTGTTGGTCGTGAATCTCAGATGGCAACAATGCAGGATGTGCTGGCAGCATTCGGTCGTCAGAAGACTCCGATGACCCTGTTTATTCGGGGGCGATCGGGTGAGGGGAAGACCAGTCTGGCGGAACATTTTCTGGCTCCTCTTCGCGAGCAGAAATCGCTGGTGATCATGTCGGGCCGCTGTTACGACCGGGAATCCGTGCCGTTCAAAGCGCTGGACACGCTGATCGATGCGCTTGCGACCTATCTGCGATCTCTCGCAGAGGCCGACGCGGCTTTGTTGCTTCCGGATGACATCAGTCTGCTGGCAGAACTGTTTCCCGTTCTGCGGCGGTGTGAAGTCGTGGCTCGAGCCCATTGCGGACGTATCGACGCACTGGATCAGCAGCAGATTCGGCAGCGGGCGTTTGGGGCACTGCGTCTGTTGCTGGAGCGAATCAGCGTGCGGACCCCGATCATCTGGTTTATTGATGACCTGCAGTGGGGCGATGTGGACAGTGCTGCAGCGTTGTTTGAAGTGCTGCGTCCCCCGGATGCTCCCCACGTGCTTTTTCTGGGCAGCTTCCGGTCTGATGAAGCGGACAACAGTCCTTTTCTGGGTGAGTGGTCATCGCAGCAGCAGAAGAGCGGAATCGATCTGCACGACCAGTTTGTGAACGTCGGTCCTTTGACACTCGAAGATTCGACGCAGCTGGTTGTGAACCTGCTGGAGCGAGATGACGAAGTGGTGCGTCGGCGTGCGGTGCAGTTTCATGCGCAGACTGGCGGAAATCCGTTTCTGCTCACGGAACTGACGGGCTGCTTCGATCCGAATCTGGATGAGTTCCATGCGACGGACATTCATGACGTGCTGGCCAGAAAGCTGGCTCAGCTTCCGGCGGAGGCAGGTCCGCTGTTGCAGGTGGTGTCGGTGGCCGGACAGGCGATCGAACTGCAGGAGGCGGGCGCAGCGTCTGGTCTGGACCACTCAGTGGAGGACGTCCTGACGCGAATGCGTAACCTGCGAGTGTTAAGAGTTGTCGGAGCAAAGATCGACACGTATCACGACCGAATTCGCTATGCGATTCTGGACCGTCTGGATGCGAGTTTGAAGCGGTCCATTCATCTGAACCTGGCACAGGTGATTGAGCGGACGACAGGAGGACTTGAGCCGACCGCTGTGGCAGCCATCGCTTCCGGTGAGAGCCCTGCCAAATGGAAAGATTCACTGCCGCGGGTCTATGACCTTGCGTACCACTTTGATGCGGCCGGCGAATCGCAGCGGGCCCTGGTTTACGGTCTGCTTGCGGCGACTCAGGCACGGTCACAGTTTGCCATCGACGTGGCCGCTCAGCAGTATGCTCTGGCGCAGCGTCACACACAGTGTGCTGCCGAAAACGTTCAGTTCCAACTCGCCCGCGGACATGGTGAGGCGCTCATCGATATGGGAGCTCATGAAGATGCAGGAAAGCAACTTGATGAAGCGAAAAGACTGGCGAAGCGGCCAATCGAAATTGCCGAGGTCAGTGGACTGCATGGAGAACTCGCCTCCAGGCTGGGGTTGGTCGCTGAGAGCATCAGCCATTTTGAAAACGGCATTCGGATTCTTGGTACACCGGTACCGAAATCACTATTGGGGAAGTGCTGGGGAATCCTGCGAGAATCGTTGGTTCAGGTGATGCACTGCTGGCGGCCGTCGGAACTCCACAAGAAACTGCCGAATGCGGAGTCGGACCTGACAAATCATCTGCTGGCGCGCCTCGAATGGTCACTCTACTGTCACAACGTCGTCCATTTGGTTTGGGCCTCAATGATTGGACTTAATCAGGCAGAACGTCTTCCCAAATCAAAATCGCTTGCAATAAACTACATTGTGCACGCTAACGACATGTCAGTCTTAGGATGGAAACGAAGAGCCGAGAAGTATTACAAAAAAGCAATTGAACTGAGCAAGGAGCTGAATGATCAGTGGTGCGGTGCGCTGGGGCGAAGCCACCTTGGTCTCGGTTGTCTGGGGGCAGGTCGATACAAAGAAGCGATAGAGCTGACTAGTCCGGGGACAGTGGCTTTTACAAAACTCGGAGATCGCCGCGAGCTCGACATTGCTGATCTTTTTACTTCCATGGGCCAGT
>JAEUII010000011.1 GCA_016795145.1 Planctomycetaceae bacterium | reverse complement strand
AGGGCCGCTCCGCCTCGAGTATCACCGTCGAGCTTGGTGAGAATCACGCCGTCCAGTTCCAGCGCCTCGTTAAAGGCTTTGGCACTGTTCACAGCGTCCTGACCGGTCATCGCATCACAGACAAGCAGAGCCTGATCCGGTGCGACACTATTATCAATCTGCTGCAGCTCCTTCATCAGAGCTGCATCCACGTGAAGTCGTCCGGCGGTATCGAGAATCACGACCCGCGCGCCAACACGCTTGGCTTCTTTCACCCCGTTCCGGCAAACCTGAACCGGGTTACTTCCCTTTGGATCTTCTGCATAGACCGGACAGCCAACCTGGCCGCCAATCACCTTCAACTGCTCAATCGCCGCTGGTCGCTGAAGGTCTGCCGCAACCAGAAACGGTGCAACGCCTGCTTCCTTCAAACGCTTTGCAAGCTTGCCGCAGGTCGTTGTCTTTCCAGACCCTTGCAGACCACACATCATGATCACACTCATCCCATCACGCTTGATGGCAAGAGTATGATCCACAGGCCCCATCAGGTTGATCAATTCCTGATGGACAATACCAACAATTTGCTCCTCAGGTCGGAGCGACTTCAGGACCTTTTCGCCAACCGCGTCCTGAGTCACCTTTTCTACGAAGCTCTGGACGACATCGTACGCAACGTCAGCCTCCAGCAGAGCCTTGCGGACCTGCTGCATGCCTTCGCGGATGTTGCCTTCGGTGATCTTTCCGGTTCCCCGGAACGCCGAAAACGCTTTCCCCAGACCTTGTGAAATGGACTCAAACACGACGGACGAACACGATCCTAAAAGATTCCAACTAAACCCTCAGCCAACACTCCACTTGAAGCAAACGACGTAAACACCGCGGGCGCAAGGAGTTGCAACCGAGTACCGGGACTCTGAGCTCAGCGCGCAAATTTGCCCGGAAAAATCGAAACGCGGATCATATCGACGGCCCCCGTGACAGGCAAGCCGTTGCTCGCGATTGGCGACGATTGGCCGAAATTGGCGAGCCCGGCGGTTCAGCAGCCACCGGCCAAGGCCCTACATACCGTCGGTGACCAGCTCACTCTCAGCGTTGTCACGCTTTCGCGAGAGCTTCATGTCAACCTTCTTCACGGTCGTGACTTTGAACTCCGACCGAGGGGCTGCCAGTTCCTTCTCTTCCACCGTTTCGGTGACGATCCAGCGAGCCAGGCCGAACTCCACGTCTTTGGAAACCCAGTATTCGGCTTCGTTTGTCGTCCTAATCTTTTGGCTCTCCATGACCACCTTGCCCTTTTTGTGCACGGCCGAAATCGCCGGGCCCTGCCAAATCACTTCCGGTGCGGCGTTCGTGGCAATAATCTCTGGATCCACGTAGCTCGCGAGCATGCAAATCGTTGGATAAAACCGCAAAACAGGAGTCTTGATCGGGGTCACAGCGTCTTCGCCGACTCGACGGAAGCCCTTCACAATCGGCAGCATGTCGTTCGGAATTCCGTCCGCATCAACAGGCTCTGCGTTAATCGCACTTTCCGGAACAAGAATCTTGTAAATCCTTGAGCCAGAAGGACCTGGGTCAATTCGTGTGTCTTTCTTGCTGCCGGTCAGGCACTTGATCTCCAACCAGCGACAGGGCTGGACCTTGCCCTGATATTCAGCGTCTTCCTTGCCAACCGACTGAATTGTCAGCTCGCAGCTCCACTTCAAAGGATTCTCGTCATCTGCCGACGTGCCCTGCGTCAGTTCGCCTTCATAGTCGACCGCTTTTCCGTCTTCCGGCAGAGCAAAGATCAGCCCCTGGCCGTTTGCTGAGGATGAGACGCAAGCCAATGCAAGGAAAAGACTTAGGAACGAAGCGAGCCGAATCATTGAGACTGCCTTTTCTGCACGAATCTCGAACAGATCCCGATACTGCCACTCAACCTTCGCGGACGACCGCCGCCGAATTCGCGCAATATCTCTCTGGAAATCGACAGTTTCTCAAAGTTCTGCAGGCTGAAGCAAGAGGAATCATGGCCCCACGAGAATTCCGTCCACCGCCTCTCACCCGCCGTCGTGCAACCGATTCAATTTAACGCCGCCGGAATGCCCGATGCCCACAGCCGGTGCCATGCACCGGGGATGAGTTTCCTGCCGCCACCTGCGCGCCAGTGATGGCGATCCGATGGGTGAAAAGACTGTGTTTTCTGAAGAAGGTGCATGGCACCTTGATGACGCTCACCGCCTCTTACCCGCCGTCGTGTAACCGATTCAATTTAACGCCGCCGGAACACCCCCGATGCCATGCACCGTGAGTGAACTCCCGTCGTCAGCCTGCGCGCACAGGATGCGGAGTCAACGTGCGAAAAGACTGCGTTTTCTAAAAAGGTGCATGGCACCTTTAGCGTCTAGAAGAGGAATCGTCTGGATGTTGACTATGCACCGCAGCAAGTCGGATTCTGGTAACGAACACGGGATGTTGAATGCGTTGGAAAAGGGTAAATTTCTGACTGTGGTTGCATGGCACCTGACACTCGCAAGGCCTCGGATCGGTGGAATCGTGACTGACAAGCATGGCGGTTTTGAATTTCTTCCGTTCCTGCGTTCACCCGGTGGATGTCTTGTGATGACATTCTTGTTGATGCTTGGTGGATGTGTCTGGTGTGAGATTTGGTTGAGCGGAGCGAATCAATATACATTCGACCTTGGGCGCAACCGCCGGATTGTTGTCCTGCAGGCTAGAGACAAAGAGTGGGATCAGTGGACCACGTATGACTTCAAGGCGATCGTGATTATTGACGGAAACACTGTGTACTCTCAGCATCTGGGCGGAACGGCTGATCTCGCGGAACAGCTCTTTGTTCGCATAGATCAAGAAGGAAATCTGGCTGGGGTTCTTTGGCCTGGCAGTACCGACGAATTTCTTTTTGTATATGACTTCAGCAACAACACTGGTTATCCCCGAGGCCACGACGAAGAGGATTCCAGTCGCATGAAGAAACTCGCATCTCAGCTGAACAGCGACCCGAACAGTCGGTTGATTTCCGCACAATAGGCGTCAGCAGTTGTCCTTGCGGAGGCCATCGTCGTTTCTCATTGGTGACTGGACATTTCGCAATACAAGGCCCTCCCCCGAACATCGCTGGCGCTCGTTCGACCCCTCCCGTACTTCGTACAGGCGGGGTGGATGAGTCGACCGGGGGCTGGGAATTCGCGATCATCTGCCTTCGCCGGATTTTGCGAGGAGTTCCTGGGATGCAGTCAGAGTGGAAATGGGTTCGGTCGTCTTTCGTCACGCTGTTGATACTCGCGAGCTTGTCGTTCGCGTCGGCGCGGGGGGAAGAGGCTGGTTTGAATAGCCTGAGTGATTCCCCGTCACGGCCTCATCCCCCGGCGCGACCCAATATTGTCGTGATGTTGGTGGATGATATGGGAGTCATGGACACGTCGGTTCCATTTCTCACCGATCAGGCCGGAAAGGCTCAGCGGTATCCTTTGAATGACTTCTATCGCACGCCTTCGATGCAGGCTCTTGCGGATCGAGGTGTTCGGTTCAGTCAGTTCAATGCGATGAGCGTTTGCTCGCCGACACGTATCGCCATCATGACCGGGCAGAATGCGGCTCGACATCGAACAACGAACTGGATCAACCCGGACACCGACAATCGCGGACCGCAGGGACCCAGGGACTGGAACTGGCTCGGCCTGTCGCCGGGCGATCTGACTCTGCCAGGCCTGTTGCGAAGTCAGGGCTATCGAACGATCCATGTGGGCAAAGGACATTTTTCGCCGCGTCAGTTTGCCGGCGCGAATCCGGCGAATCTGGGTTTTGATGTCAATGTGGGCGGTGCATCAATTGGTGCGCCAGCCAGCTATTACGGGCAGAAGAACTACGGCAACGCCGGTGGCCCTGTGAAGAAGACGGATCCTGCCGCAGTGCCCGGGCTGGAGCGTTACCATGGAACAGACACATTCCTGACCGACGCGCTGACTGAAGAGGCGAAGCGGCATGTTTCAGAGGCCGTAACTGATCATCAACCGTTCTTCCTCTACTTTGCTCAGTACGCAGTCCATGCTCCGTTCAATTCGGATCCTCGTTTTGCAGATCACTATCGAGATTCCGGCAAGCCCGCGAATGCTCAGGCGTTTGCAACACTCATCGAAGGCATGGACAAATCGCTCGGTGATCTGATGACGCACCTGGATGCTCTGGGCGTCGCCGAGAATACTCTGGTGATCTTCCTGGGTGACAACGGCTCTGACGCTCCTCTGGGACACGAACATGATGTGGCCTGCGCGGCGCCGCTTCGAGGTCGCAAAGGAAGTCATTATGAAGGAGGCGTTCGAGTCCCCATGATTGCCGCCTGGGGCAAGGCCAATCCCGCCAACGAGCATCAGCAGCGACTGAAGATTTCTGCCGGAACGATTCAGACACAACTCGCCGCCGTTCAGGATTTGTTTCCGACGATCCTGAACGTGGCTCAGGTCGCCGTTCCGGAATCACACACCATCGACGGTCAGGATCTTTCAACACTTCTTTCGGGAGCATCAGATCCCGATCACCGCAGCGAGTTTCTGATTCACTATCCTCACGCTCCTCATCGCAGTGATTACTGGTCCAGCTTCCGGGATGAAGAATGGAAGGTGGTCTATCACTACATTCCCGGGAAAGCATCGGCTGGATCACACTATCAGCTGTTTCATCTGAGCGACGATCCGTTTGAGGAGCACGACCTGGCTTCGAAGGATCCTGCTACGCTCAGCCGAATGATGAAGCGCCTGATTGCTTCGCTGGAAAGCCACAACGCTACTTACCCGGTTGATGCAAACGGATATGAGCTGAGGCCGCAGGAATGATCGTTGTTCGCGGCGTCACAACTTGCGAATGCGTTTGAGTTCTTCCTGTAGCTCCTTCACCTTGTCCGGCATGCTGCCATAAAGATTGTTCGTCTGGCTGAGATCCTCCTTGAGGTTGTAGAGTTCGCCCGGCTGAGTGTTCGCGGTGTAGCCGTTTTGTTCATCGAACCAGGCCGGAACCGCAGACACGCCACCGGTCTTATGGTCAATCAGCACCCAGTCGCCCTTGCGAATGGCATATCCGTTCGCATTCGTGTTATGCACCAGTGATGTGCGCACTCCTGGTCCGGTGCCTTTCCACAGATCCAACTGGTTCAGACTGTCATCACCGGAATTCCCTGGCACTTCCGCACCAACCACAGCTGCGAGTGTGGCGTGGATATCAATCTGGCTCAGAAGATCATTGCTGACTCGCCCGGCCGGAACAACATCCGGCCATCGCACGACGAAAGGAACACGGTGCCCGCCTTCCCAAATGTCGCGCTTCAGGCCTCGAAGAGGACCCATGCTGCGATGACCGAAGTTTCGAAGGCGAGCATACGCGTAGTGCTCCGGTCCGTTGTCTGCGGAGAAAATCACGATCGTGTTCTTTGTGAACCCACCATCGTCCAGCGCTTTCAGAATTCGACCGACGGTGTCATCCGTCTGAACAACGAAATCTCCATACCCATTGGCCTTCGACTTCCCGATAAACTCATCGGTTGGAATGATGGGCGCGTGAGGTGACGTGAAGGGCACGTACAGGAAGAACGGTTCTCCCTGCTTCTGTTCGCCAATCCATGCAACTGCGCGGTCGGTCAGTTTGGGCATCACAGCCCAGAAGTCCCAGTCCTTGACCGATGGACCTGGTCTCGCTTCCCAGTTTCCTTCAGCCGTCTTTGGCGGTGTCGTCAAAGGAACTGTCGGTGGCGTGATGATGCGATCATTTTCGAACCACGCATACGGTGGAAAGTTCGGAACATCGTCACCAAAGTAATAGTCGAAGCCGTGTGCCAGCGGTCCTTCTGGAATCGGCTTTGACCAGTCAAACGCACTGGGAGGAAAGCCGGTTTTTTGATCAGGCTTCACATCGGAGACTCGGATCGCATTCCAGTCCCAGCCAAGATGCCATTTGCCAATACACGCTGTTCGGTAGCCTTTGTCCTTCAGCATCTCCGGGATGGTCACTCGTTCGTCATCCATCACGGGTTGATCGAACGAGTTGACGATGCCATGGAATTTTCGCCAGTGATATCGACCATGCAGAAGTGCGTACCGACTGGGCGTGCAGACACCGGATGAACTGTGAGCATCCGTGAATCGTGTGCCTTCCTTCGCAAGCCGATCCAGATGAGGCGTCGGGATGCGACTGTCTGCATTCTGAACGCCAAGATCCCCGTACCCCATATCATCGGCATACAGAATCACAATGTTCGGTCGGTCACTCGCGTGACTTTCAGAGCCGCTGGAAGAAGGCGGACCCGCAATCAGCGACTTTTCAATGCCGACGATCAGTGTCAGCATCATCAGGCAACGTTGCATCATTCTTCGATTCTCCACGACACGGCCAGGGAATTCGATCGCCGTCCGAATTGTGTGTGGATGATAGGCAGTTGAATGTCATAACGGAACGCGCGCGGTGGTTGGTTTGTTCGGTGGTGGTGGAACAACGCGTGAAGAGCGGCACCCTCCCCCGAACTTGCTGGCGCTCGTTCGACCCCTAGTATGTGGCGAACCAGCAGTAATTGTTGCTCCCCATCGGCGATGGTTTTAAGGTGTCCCGATCCGGCATGCATCCGGAACTGGACGGCCATGCAGGTCGATCAACAACCCCTTGGTGTCAAACACCGCTTG
>JAEUII010000002.1 GCA_016795145.1 Planctomycetaceae bacterium | reverse complement strand
AGTTCGACGACGACCACAACTCCGGCGCCGACGACAACGACCCTCAACCCGCCACCGGTGACCACAACGACATCGGCACCAACCACGTCTTCGACCACCACGGCGTTCGGGACCAGTTCGACGACGAGCTCGACATCCAGCACCAGCACTTCGTCGAGCACCACAACCAGTACGCCTACGACCTCGACAACTCTGGCTCCGGCCACCACCACGAACAATCCACCACCACCGCCGCCCGTAACCACGACACAGCAGCCGCCGGCGACAACGACGGCCGCAGCCACGACACAGGCCCCGGTCACGAGTACATCCAGCAGTTCGTCGACGTCGAGCTCAACCAGTTCCACGAGCAGTACCTCGACGTCCACAACTTCCAGTTCAACCTCCACGTCATCAACGACCTCGAGCACCACGACTGTCCCACCGAGCACGACCACCCATGGCGGTTTTACTCCTCCGGAACTCTGACACGTGGATTGAGACAGTTATGCGATTGACGATTGGCATGGCAACGTATCGTGACTTTGATGGCGTCTACTTTTCGCTGAATGCTTTGCGGCTGTTTCACGCGGACGTGATGCACAACGTGGAACTGGTGGTGGTCGATAATGATCCGGAAGGCCCCCAGGCGGAGCGGCTGCGCGGATTTCTGGGGCAGGTGGCGGAAGGTGCCGGGGTTCCGTATCCGGCCGACCGAAAACCGGTCCGCGATTTTCCTCAGCCGTACAACGTCCAATATGTGCCCATGCCCGGCAATACGGGCACCTCGGCTCCAC
This sequence comes from Planctomycetaceae bacterium, assembly GCA_016795145.1. Classification (GTDB taxonomy): domain Bacteria; phylum Planctomycetota; class Planctomycetia; order Planctomycetales; family Planctomycetaceae; genus SXXK01. The sequence goes on along the minus strand of JAEUII010000002.1, from coordinate 12,790 downwards.
GCGATCACATCTTCAAGGCCGCGACCGGAGACGCCGTGCTTGTGATTGATTCGCACGTGTTGCTCTGGCCGGAATCCGTGCGGCGGCTGATGGACTTCTACAAGCGCAATCCCGACTGTCGTGACCTGCTCTCCGGGCCACTGGTGCTCGACAGCCTTGCCGGCGTTCATACGCACTTCGCTGACAAGTGGCGTGACGGAATGTGGGGCACATGGGATACGGATGCCCGCGGCATCTCGGTCCATAATCCACCGTTTGAGATTCCCGCTCAGGGATTGGGACTGTTTTCGTGTCGCCGTGATGCGTGGCTGGGATTCAATCCGCACTTCCGCGAATTTGGAGGCGAGGAATGGTACATCCATGAAAAGTACCGGCAGGCGGGAGCCAAATGTCTGTGCCTGCCGTTCCTTCGCTGGCAGCACCGTTTTGCAGATCCGGCTGCTGGGCGCACGTATCGTCGCAGCGTGGAAGGCAAGATCAGGAACTACATCCTTGGCCATCAGGAACTCGGGCTGTCGCTGGATCGTCTGCGTCGGCACTATGTGGACGGGCTCAATGAAGACCCGCAGTCACCGATCAACGCCGACGGGCGACTCACGGCCGAACAATTCGATGCTCTGGCTGCTGATCCAGTGACGTATCCACCGCGTGTGTCCTCCTGCGGAGTCTGCAAATCGCAGACGCAGGCCTACGAAGGCCTAACGCTGGAGGAGATGTTCCAGAAGGCACGCAATACTCCGTCCGACATCAATGAGCACTGTGACAAGCTCCGGAAGCTTGCCAGCCAGTCGGAAACGGTCATCGAATTCGGAATGCGGCACGGTGTGTCCACAGTCGCCTTGCTGGCCGGCCAGCCGAAACGAATGATCTCGTACGACCTGAATCATGACCCGATCGCCGAGATCCTGAAGTCAAAGCAGGGAGCCACGGAGTTTTCGTTTGTGCAGGCCGATTCGCTGTCCGCACACATTGATCCGTGCGACCTGCTGTTCATTGACACACGGCACACCGCGGACCAGCTATCCAATGAGTTTCAGCGGCATGCCGGCAAAGTCCATCGCTGGATCGTGCTCCATGACACGCAGATCTTCGGAGAACGTGGGGAAGACAGCGGCCCGGGACTTTTGCCGGCCGTGCGGCGTTTCCTGAACGAAAATCCGGAATGGTCTGTTGTGCATCACACGCAGGCGAATCACGGCCTGACGGTGCTGAGCCGGGATCCCCGTGACAAACCCGCTTTGCCAGGCACGATCAAGATGGCAGCCAACTTCACGAAGTCGCTGGCAGCCCATGTTGCGGACGGACTACAGAAGGTCGAGGCTCCGGAACTTCAGCATCGCCTCAAGATCTGCACGCTGTGCGACCAGCGCAACGACGACCGCTGCAGCGTTTGTGGCTGTTACCTGGCAGAGAAGGCGTCGTGGCGATCCAGTGAATGTCCGCTTGGAAAATGGAATCAGAGAGCAGAGGTGTCTGATGTCGAGTGAACAGCCATTCGTTTCCTGCCTGTGCCCCACGTATCGGCGGCCCAAGCTGCTCGAGAACTCCATCGCCTGTTTTCTGGCCCAGGACTATCCGGCCGATCGCCGTGAACTGATTGTGCTGGACGACGCCGGAGAACTGCTGAACCAAACCGGTGAAGGTTGGCAGATCATCAGCATTCCGCGGCGATTCCGATCGCTGCCGGAGAAGTTCAACGCGCTGGCAGGGCTGGCACGCGGTGAGATTCTCATCGTTTGGGAAGACGACGACATCTACCTGCCGCATCACATCAGCAGTCATGTGGCAGCCATGAATGGTCACCTTTGGTCGAAGCCCTCAAAGGTACTCAGCGACTACACCGGCCAGATCGAGGAAGAAGACGCCACCGGCCGATTCCACGCCAGCCTCGCGTTCACACGGCTGGCTTTTGAAGTGGCTGGTGGGTGGCCATTGACGATGCGTGGAGACTTCGACCAGCAACTGATCGCTCGGTTCACAGGACTGGGCCCCGCCGGAGATCCCTGCGCCCTTGCGAGTTCATCCTACGTCTTTCGTTGGGGATCAACAGGGGCTTATCACGGGCAGGCGTTGATGAAAGGGCCGGACGACGAAAACTGGTACATTCGAGCACATCAAGTCAGCAGTATTGACCTGCCGATGAGTCAGAGTCAAGGCGTCGCACTCGGCTCCAATCAAACTTTGCGATTAACGACTCAGGCAGCCCGGAACCAAATACCAACATTACAAGACTGTCCTTGGGACGAGAGATCGGTATTCTCACTCAGCGGACATTGATCGCTTTCAATAACCACATCGTAGAGTGGTTGACGACTCAACGCATCTAAAGCCTTTTTAACGTACCGCTCTCAACGAGCCATCGCAATTGTCCCTGCACGCATTTAGCATGTCTGCAGCTATTTATCAGTGCGCCGAGTTCTATGTTGAGCTGCATCGCTGCCTCCGTCAGATTCGCACTCGATACAAGAAGATGCGTGCTGTCTGCAAGAGCACACTTGGCGTGCAGCATTCCTCGTTGGCCATTATTGACCCGCCGCTTTTCTGTAGGCCAAACGTAGACGCTGATTGCGTGGTTCAATGCCGCCCGCAGTTGGTAGATCTGATCTGCTGACAACCGCCCCTCACTTTGTTCAGACGACTCCAGAACAAGCGAAACCAAAACCCCTCGGGCGAGAGCCCTCTGCAATGAGTCCATCACAGTTGGAACACGATATGCGGCAAAAGACACTACCCAGAGTTCGGATTGTGCCCCGTCGATAATTTCAACAAGCGCTTGATCGGTCCTTCTGAGATGTGTGTGCGGCGGACTTGGACCGGTCCAAACCAATTCAACAGACTGAGTAGTGCGACTTGTTTCATGAGCAAAAAATGCCGAGTACATTGCCAAAGCCACGGACCGACTGTCAAAACCTGCTCGGTGTGCATACCGGAGTGTTTCAATCACGCGACTACGGACGTCAGACGACAGCAATCGCTGGAAAGTAGGGGGATTAACGCCGGACGCAGTCAACTCACTGACGACACTTTGCACAATGGCCTCTGGTAAGTCACTTACAATATCTGCGAGTTTTTGTGCTAGCTCCTTTGGCATGTTCAGTCGTTCGGGAAAAAAGGTGTCGAGATGCCTGTCATTGTCTCAACTAGAAACGTTCGATCCAAGTATTTGTTTCCTCGCTCACAAGACGTCTCTGAAACAAACATACATGCGTGGCAAGCCGCCCCATGGAGCGTCAGTCCGTCTGCTTTGGCGGAATGCTCCGAGCAAAGTGGATCAGACGCACAGAGTCTTGTCCTTTCCAATGCCTGATCGAGGTGATTTGCCAAAGTTCGGGGTTCGCCGAGAGCAACGAGCCCTCCAAGGGTCCCTTCACTGTCAGCTGCTGCTGTGTAAAGCAAAACTCCTGCCATCGCTTCATTGGTATCGTCACCTGATGCTGAATAGATCCGTTCTTGAATACTGGCAGCTGAGTAACCGCAATCAATCGAAAACTGTCGAATCAGCGAGTGTGAAAGAGAGTGGATCAATGCATATCGCGCGACTGCAAATTCATCGTCATAAGGCAAAATACCTCTCAGCCTTCGAAACTCAATGTGCGCCGCATTGAGTTGATTTGCTCTAGTGATAACACGTGGCTGGCTCAGCCATTCCTGTACTGCGTCTTCACGAAGCTGAATGAATATGCCCTCGCCTCGAACTTCGGCAGCTGGCACCCAGGTAGGTGAAGAGCGTGCCAATGGAGCTCGATGGAGATCAGGCACCTCACTGAGATCCCCGTAGTCGCCTGGGGAGCCAATGCGCGTAAAACCAGTAAGCGCCTTGACAACACGTAGTCGCTCTACCAAAACAACCTTTTCAATGTAATGCTCATATCCGGGGGGCGCGACAACTGGTCGTAGTCGAAAGTCTCGCGAGTTTCTGTCGGCGTCCGGATGCGTGAATACATCCCACTCCTCAATCTTGAGCTGCGCGACTCTAGACTTCCTGATATCTTCACCCTCAGGCACGGCCGCGTTGCGCTTCGCTTCAACTGCAGCCCAAATTGCATCATCGGAGAAGCCGTCAAATGCCCTCAGGATCCCGACTCTCCTGAAACCAATCATCGTGTCACGAGTGGCGGCCTCGCAAAGGACATTCCAGTGCTCCTCGATCAAACACCCCAACTTTCCCAAATGTTTCGGTGGGATCCACAAGGACGCAATCGTCAGAGGAAACCACATATTTGATGCTCCAACGAGCATCGTTCGAGTTTTTGCAGTGCACGTGCTTTCATGGTCGTATCCGAGATGTGGATGGCAGCCCTTGCAAGGGGGTAGGCTTTGCTCAGCAGCCTTCCCAAATGCATGAATCATCTGACGAGCGGCATCACATCCATCGCAACGCACCCACAGATCCGCAACTTCCGCAGATACTCCACGTTCCTGAAGTCGCAAGGGGCCTCGACAGCCAGGCCTTGTGTGCTGCACGTATGCATGCCAGGGGAAATCCTGAAGGTGTCCGTTCTCACATACTGTAACGAACCTGGCCGGTACAACGGTTGGCGATCCCCAGTTTCGCTTCTTGCCGCTGCGCTCCGTAACCGTACAGTTTTCATGCACATATCGAGTGTCGTCTACCCGATATGGATTCGTCTTCAACTTAAACACTCCATAATCCAGTGGTGCTAGCAGTTCACACCGAGGACACCTAACCCAACGAGGAAATGGCGCGACAGGTACCCCCTTGCTCTCGTACATGTCACGCGTATTGTCGTTTCCGCTATCTGGAATCGGCGGATGAACCAGCTGCTCAACTTGCGGGCCAAGATGACTCCGGACAATAGAGAGCAGCCGCTCCTCTACGATCGCATTCAGCCGACTTCGAGGATCCCACTCAGAGCACGCCCAGGAATCAAGCCCAAGGACGATCCCCGATAGATTTGGAAGATCGATTACGCTGCCGACACCGAAGGTATGTAGTACCTGTCCGGCTCGAACATCACCTACACGTCTCTTCTGAAAACTCTTGGCCATGATGCTAATCGCTTCTAGGTGGCATCTTCTGTCAAAATTAAACTGGAGGAAGCTTCAACGTCGCGCAGCGAGTTCAAACAGGTAAATGTTTCCCAGTCCCCCGACTCGGCACTCTTTAGCAACCCAACCGTTACACCGTCTTTCCGGCCCTTGTAGCCCAATGTTGGAGTTCGACCTTGCATGGTCATCCACTCATCTAATCGCTGTTTGAGGGCGAGCCGGACATCATCCCCGAGCGAAACGGATCCTTCGATCTTAGTAACACGATCAACTATGACTCGGATCGCATTCTCGACGTACTCATGTGTACGCACAACATGTCGTGCTTCTTCGTTTCCGTTGTACAGTCGTCCTGCGTGTCTGATAAGTGCAACAAAGAGGGCCGATAATCCTCGGTCGAGCGCGCGAGCTGCAAACGGAGTTACCGAAATCGCTTCAACCTGTCGGTAGAAAGTTGCGTGGTAGTGTTCAAATCGCTCATAATGTGAGAGATCTCGAGGGCGAGCCCAGTTGAATACGGTACACACGAGCCCCGGCTTGTTTCGTCCAACGCGGCTGGTCGCCTGGATGTACTCAGCCGTATTCTTCGGCTGTCCGCCGACAACCATTAAACCAAGACGACCTACGTCGACTCCAACGGAAATCATGTTGGTCGCCAGTAGAATATCAATCGGTCGTCGAGAGTCGGGGATACGTTTAGGCTTTTCTTCCATCGCCTTCCTTCGATCCTCTTCAAGTTTCGGATCAAACACGGCCTCTAGGTGATCAAGCACTTTCGGAATATCTGCAGACCCTTTGCGAGACGTAAGTTCTTCGATTAGCGGAGCTTTTCGCTGCGCCAATCCGTGCTGGTCCATGTGCCGTAAGCGCGTTTGGACATCGTCTTCTGAAAGACGCCTCATACCGGCAAGTTCTCGCAGAGAATTGAAATAGCCGACAAGAGTCATCCAAGAATCGGCATCCTTCTCATACTTCTCATATAAGAGTTGTGCTGCGGACATGTAAGCAGTGTAGACTCTGATCAGGGCAGCCTTGATGCTACGCCCCGGCGCGCAGATGCCAATATATCGCCGTCCCGGAAAATGCTTTTCCCCTGGCGTTGCGGTTGTTGGTCGTCTGATCGAAAAGAAGTTGTCACGTACATCAGTACCCGGTGGTGGAAAGACGGTGACGTCGCGTTGGAAAAGTCGCCGAACCTGATTCTTGGCATTCTTGACCGTCGCTGTCGATGCAATGATTTTCGGGCGAACTGTTTTCCCGTCCACGGTCCAGGAGCATAGTTCATCAACAGCTGTTTCGTAGAGTCCAACGAGGCTACCCAGCGGACCACTTATCAAGTGAAGTTCGTCTTGAATTATGAGATCGGGCGGTCTCAGGTACGGATGTTCAACCGTCCTGACGGCTGGCAATTCTTTCTTCTTGGGGTGAAGATCAGCGTCGTCTATGTCGGATGTCTTGAAACCGTGCCGCGGGCAAATGCTGTCGACTCGTCCGAATAGCATCTGCGTTCTTCCATTCCACGGAAGTTGAGCAAACTTATCAACAGTTGCGATCATCATCGTCGGAAGCTTTTGGTAGATCTCTTCGTCCACAACAAGGACCGGAATACCCTCTTTAGGCGATTTCGCGCGACTGAAGAGACATTTTCCGATTGAACTGCAGAACATCAACGTCCGGCCGCGTCCCGCAGCATTCGACTCCACCTCAATATCTTCACCCGGCGTGATTGTTGAACCACACCAAGGGCAGTTAGTGAGCTGAGCCGGAGAGCCAATGCTTCCGATGGTCCCGTAAGAGTAGTCAGGATCTTTTTCACGACGGATTGCTTCAGCCGCATGTTTTGTTGTCCCAGGTGTCGACTTGTTTCCGACCCACAACCCAATGCGAAATGGCTCCGTGCCCCAAGTGGAAGGGTCATCGCGACGAATGCTCTCGCACGCACAGATCAATGCTGTCGCACGTTGAAACTGCTGGAGCGTAAGCAGTCTCAGTGTATATCTCATCAATACTGCAAGTCCCAGATCACCGGGACGGCCTTCGATGATGCCTTGCAGCCGTCGCAAGCCCATGACATAGGCTGCTAGTCCAAGATACGCCTCAGTCTTTCCACCGCCTGTCGGAAACCACAGCAAGTCAGCAAGAGCGTGCATGTCGTGGCTTCTGTGTTCATGATGCAAATCAGTAAGGCTCTCCAGATTTAGCAAGAGAAAAGCGAGCTGGAACGGACGCCACATGTAGTTTTGCGGATTTGCATCGATCTCATCGACAGTTCTCGGCGTGCGGCGTCGCCGAGACTCTGCGAATTGAGAATGAACCCGCTGAAGGTACATCGCCATGTTGGCAAACTTGAATGCCTTCGCAGCCTTTGGGTCGACCGAGAGGAGTGCGATGCCAGCCTTGATTCTGGCAAGAGTGAGTTTGCAACGCTCGATTGTCCGGCCGACAGCGTCTTCATATCCATCCAGCCTCTCACTCGGGAGATTAACCAGGGTCGCTTCATTCTTTATCCATTTGTCATAGGCCTTTGGAAGAGAGTTCAGCATACCCTCAAGTTCTTCCGGGGCAGCGTTTGCAAGTCGCTTCATATCGAGGACAAGGTCACTGAGCAGTTCAAAGCCCTCGTCATCAGGTTCTGATGCTGTTTGCTGGGCGACATCATATGTTGGAATGACAACGGTGCTTAGTCGAGTCGCACACCACGGTTCGCCTGGCAGTGTGTCCGCGTGAACCGCAACTCCGTGACCAACCGCAAATTCGACTTCGCGACGGAAGAGCATTGCCATCTCTTCGTCTTCCTGAAACTGATCAATATCCATCTTCTCTCGGACACGTCGCGTGGGTCGTTTACGAAAGATCGCAGTGCCATCGGTTGAATTCACGCTGAAGCCACACTGGAAAATCCAAGCTTCACTTGGATTTACATCCGGATTCGGTTGTCCGTTGACAAGAAAAAGAGTGACGATCCGTTGCCCATCTCGAAGTCGCGAGATGCCTTGAAGGAAGACGCCTGAATGACCTGCAGCAATTACGGTTGGCGGAATCTGGCGGGCCTCAATATTCAACTGCGGAATAGCCTCTTGGATATGGGTCCGCTTCCAGACCTTTTTAGGGTTTCCAGACTTCTTGTCGATCTTAAAGACACTGTCCGTTCGCTCGTAGCGCCCCCATGTTGCAGTGACCGAGACCGTTGTGACGCTTTCATCCACTACGAACGTCATTCCGAACGAAGATGGGAAAAGTGTTTGAGACCGAACCTCTGTGGGTTCCGACTTTCCATCTTCGCCATCATCTGCAGCTCCCTGAGTGAAGTCGTCATTTTGTTCGGCACCAATTTCTTCGCCAGGAGGGGCCAACATCCCAACCAGATAGCGTATCGTCGGCTGATCATCGATCTCTTCGTCAGGTCCATCAAACGGCCCCAACAGCTCACGCCGTACAAGATGGTCGAGTTCATCACGAATTGATTGGGGTGAGGTTCGCACAAGATTTGATTCGCTCATAAATGTACCATGCCGAATTGCGTACTTTGGAACCAGGTGTGCTCCGGGCACTGTGGCTTCTTCATCGAGGAAGAAACTCCTACGAATCTTAATGACCTAATCGCCGAAGTTCAGCGCGCAGTAACGGTATCCTCGCAAATTGCACTCAGGTGGGACTCTAATGCACGATCAAACCCGTTCGGCCTGCGTAATGAACTCTTCTGGATTCGATAATAGAAACCCGCCGTTGCTTTCTCAGAAAGCGGCATCAACGGATACTTGAGAAAAGAGGCCAAGCTGCGGTATGAGCATCGTTTCGGCCATTCCGAAACGAACGAATGATAGGTTTTTCCATCTACGCACCATCCTGCGTTTGACCATTTGGTGTTTACCTCCATTGGCTCGTCGTGCGACTCGTCATACGGCTTAGTTTTGTGCAGGTTCCTTCCAATCCATCTTGCGACCGGCACCGAAACCGCATTGCCAATGAGCTTCCATCGAATGCCAATTCGGTTCGTTGAATTCATTGCCTGCAAGGTCCAGTTCACAGGAAACCCCTGTAATCGTTCAGCGTCTCTGATATCAGGCGTGCCAATTGCCCCTCTGTCTCTCAACCAAATTGCGGGCGGCGAAGGAATCCCCAAACCGGACCCGCCCTTCAGGGTTGGAACGCCGTCTTCCGTTAAACCTAACCCTGTGTTCCCTTCCGTCCAATAGAAGCCGACTGCACCCTTTTTCCTGTCGATTGCTGGTGGCTCACATGCCTCGTCGGACAACAGCACTTGTCGAGGATCTTGAGATCGAGATGCAAGGATAATCACGCGACGACGTCTTTGAGGGAGCCCAAAGCTGCGGGCATCCACGGTTCGGTAGGCCCAATTATATCCCAAGGCTTGAATCTGGGATGTCAGATGTTGCATGCCTCTGCCACGGTCCAGTTGCAACATGAATGGCACATTCTCAATGAGCAGCCATTCGGGTTTAGCCCGCTTCTTCCGGACGAGGTCAAACATGTGGTCGATCAATGAGGATTGCTCACCGGTGATCCCCTTTGTTCGTCCGGCTTGGCTGAGGTCTTGGCACGGAAAACCTGCCGTTACCATTTCGACGGTCGGCAAACTTTTCAGTCTCGTGACATCTGAGTGCAGTCGAGATTCGGGAAATCGACAACGAAGGATTTCGCGTGCGGGTTCAAGAATCTCGCACTGCAGCTCCGTATGATGTCCCGCTGTTTTCATGCCGAGTTCAATTCCACCGATACCAGAGAACAGACTGGCAACGGTCAAAGTTCGATTCTTCTGAATAGACTGAACTCCCATGGCGATTCCTTTGATTGCGTGTGGCTGTGGCGGGAAGAGCATACCAAATCTCTTGCGTTTACTCGAGAGCATCAAGAAGAAATCTCTGACAGTTCGTCTCGGCGGAATCTCACCACGCCTGTCTCGACAACGGCAAGTGAGTCACATTGTTAGCGCAAGAGGCCAAGGCTGCGATCAGAAAAGACCTACGTGACATGCAAGTGGAAGCTCGCGTCGCTACAATTCGGCGACAAAACTTCTCCTTCGGTTTACTTTTCGAAATGCCGAACCATGCCGATTTCCCCACCTCCCGCAGAAGGTCAGCCAGTAACAATACGGCGTCGCCCGTATGTCGTGTTGGAAGTCCAACGGTCGCAGCTTGCGGTCGATGCGACCAAAAACCCGACAAACAAGGTTCACCATCGTGTGAAGCTGGGCTGTCTTGAAGAGGGCTCGCTGGGCGAAGAATTGGAAGTGATTTGGGAAATTGAGCCAGGAGACCCTGGGGATGACAGCACAGGATCGCTTCCGGTCCCCGAGGAATTCGACGAGCCGGCTGTGCTGGATGCGTTCTTGAATGCCGTCCGCTGGGGGGCTATCTCCGCTACTGAAGAAAGCGTCCTTCAGGCTCCATTCCGAAGCGGAATTACGATTGAAGACTTTCAGCTCGATCCCGTTGCTCGTGCATTGCGGATGCCGCGCGCTAATCTGCTCATTGCGGATGATGTGGGGCTTGGGAAAACGATAGAAGCAGGGCTGGTCATCGAAGAGATGATTCTTCGCCAGCGCGTTCGCACAGTGCTCATCGTTTGCCCGTCCGCAATCCAGATTCAATGGCAGGAGCAGATGTGGGAGAAATTCGGTCTGCAATTCGAAATTGTTGACTCCGGCTACGTCCGAGAACTCCGAAAGACGCGAGGACTCCACGTGAACCCATGGAACCAGCGCGTACATCTCATTACCTCGATGGACTATATCAAGCGAGAGCAGCCGATGCGGCTGTTCTCTGAAATGTTGCCTGCCGACGGGCAGCCTACATTTCCACGGACGTTCGACCTGTTGGTTGTCGATGAAGCACACAACATCGCACCATCATCGGGAACCGACTCGGATTCTCAGAGGACGGCAGCCATCCGCAGAATTGCTCCACACTTTGAGCACAAGTTGTTTCTCACAGCGACTCCGCACAACGGATATGAAGTCAGCTTTTCATCCCTGCTGGCGCTTTTGGACAATCAGCGATTTGCTCGCGGTATCCCACCCGATGAAAAGCATCTGAGGACTGTCATGGTCCGTCGTCTGAAGTCCGAAATTGTTGACAAGGACGGCGTGCCCAGATTTCATCGGCGCTCAGTCGAACCGATATTCGTTGACTACACGGATCAGGAGCGAGAAGCCTATAAGAAGCTGGAACGATACAGGACGTTACTCGAAAAAACAGCTGCGGACGGGGCAGGAAGGACTGCAACAACCTTTGTTCTGAAGCTCCTGAAAAAGCGTCTTTTTTCTTCTCCTGCTGCATTCTTGACCACTCTGGAAAAGCACGAACAGACATTGCGAGGTGTCGGAAAGAAGGACAGCTCGTTTCGCCCGACAACAAGAGCCCTCAAGAACTTGTACGACGAATACGAAAGCGAATGGGCAGATGACGAGTTGTTTGAGGAAGAACTGGACGACGTCGTAGGCACAGCCACCAGAATGTTCGATGATTTGGGTGACGAACAAAAACACTTGCTCCGCGACCTGGGAGACTGGGCGCGTCAGGCTCAAAAGCGGCCGGACTCAAAATGCAAGGCACTCTTTGACTGGCTTAGCGAACATATTCGCCCGAACAACAAATGGAGTGACGAGCGAGTCATTATCTTCACTCAGTACCGGACAACACAGAAGTGGTTACTTGGTCTGCTGGCTGCAAACGGTTTTGCGAGTAGTGGCCGCCTATTGACGATCTATGGCGGCATGGACGCTGATGAACGTGAAGACATCAAGGCGGCTTTTCAGGCGGCTCCAGATGAGTCAGACGTTCGAATCCTGTTGGCGACGGACTCAGCATCTGAAGGCATCAACCTTCAGAACCACTGCCATCGAGTTATTCACGTCGAGATTCCGTGGAACCCAAACGTTCTGGAACAACGAAACGGGCGAGTGGATCGGCACGGTCAGAAGTATGCGCCATTCGTTTATCATTTTGTTGGTCGAGAGGTATACGGAAGAGAAGATCTTGTAAGCAGCCGTGCGGGGGACCTTGAAACGGACCTTGAGTTCCTTATGGTCGCGGCCCGAAAACTTGAGCAAATCAGCAAAGATCTTAGCGGCAAGGTCAACCCTGTGATCGCTGCACAAGTTGAAGAAAGAATGCTTGGCAAGCGCGTCGGCCTTGATACACGCAACGTTGAAGCTGATGCGGCGGGGATTCGGCGTCAACTAAGTTATGAGCGCAACCTTCGCGAAGAGATCAAGAAGCTTGCGAGCCAGCTCTCGGAATCAAGGCGGGAATTGAATATCTACCCCGCAAGCGTGAAAGCTGTTGTCGATATGGGGCTTCAACTTGCAGATAAGCCTCCGTTGGAAGAGGCAACGCTCAAAGGTATTTGGCCCGATCCATCTGGTTATCGGGAGACTTGTCCGGTATTTAGCGTTCCGCAGCTGGACGGAGCGTGGCGGCATTGCACGCAGGGCTTATTGCATCCACACACACGCAAGATTCGCCCGATTACGTTTGACGATAAGATTGCCGAAGGACGCGACGATGTGGTTTTGGTGCACCTGAACCACAGGCTCGTGCAGATGTGCCAGCGTTTGCTGCGTGCAGAAGTGTGGTCCGGCGCTGATTCAAGAAAGTTGAATCGCGTTACCGCCAGATACGTACCACAGAGGCTGACATCGTCTCCGGTTGTAGTGGCCTTCGGACGCATTGTTGTCATCGTTGCTGATAACAGAAGTTTGCACGAAGAAATCATCTTTGCGGGTGGATCCTCTTCAGACGGTAAGTTCCGCCGGATC
>JAEUII010000457.1 GCA_016795145.1 Planctomycetaceae bacterium | reverse complement strand
ATGTCAGTCCGACGTCAGTCCCCTGATTGCGATTCATCCTGAAGCACCGTTGTCGGAACCACTAATGATCACTAATGGACGCTAATCAAACACAGTGAAGTCCTTCATTTTTCTGCCCAACATTTTTCTGTCCGATCAAAGCCCCCGTAGCGGCATGGGTACCGGTGGGTTTACAGCCCACCGCTTGCCGCTAGGACCGGTGGCGGAGAATATCCCGAGGCTTGCTGGCTTTCGAAGTGTCGCTGACGCCCAATCCGCGTTGAAACTATTCAGCAATAAACTCGTCGCTTGACAGAATCTTCTGATCTGGTGCCCGAAGATGAGTCACAATCACGCAATCGCCATCGACGTAGAAGATCGCACGAAAGACCCGTCCCTTGCGAGTTCCAAAGAAGGCGTTTCGCAACTCGCGATCCGCAAATTCATTTTCGGGAGCTTTTGGGAACGACAAGGGGCTTGCGGAAACCTACTCCAGAACATGAGTCAGGGCATCGAGCCAGGCAAGTGCCCCTTCAACGGATCTTTGCATGATCCAATCGGCAAACTCATTCTGGTTGCGTACAGCCTCAACAGTGAATCGAACACGGAGGCTCATGAGTTCCGCAGTATCCGAACTCGCGTCTCGCGGATCGCCAAATCAGCATCAACCACGCGTCCCGCCTCAACATCAGCAAGTCCGCGTCTCAATGACTTCAGGCTTTCTTCCAGTTCCGTTTCTGCCACGCGGGACGCATACCACCGGTGAAAGAGATCTTCCAGTGACACACCGCTCGCATCGGTCGCTGAGTGCTTCAGGACATACTGGCGAAACGCTTCCACTTCTTCAATCACTGTACTCATGGCAAAGATGGTACCACCAGGGAAGTCAGAGAGCAACTTTTTTGTCGGTTGGAAGATTGTACGCGATGTGTCTATCCGTCATTCCTGCGAAGGCGGGAACCCAGCACCGCTCGTTTGAAACCGCAGATGAGCGCAGATCAACGCAGATAACACAAATCGAGTTCCGTCAACTGGTCTCGCGCGATTCCGGGCCAAAGGCCCACCCAATTACCTAACCTGGGTCACTCGGCGCCACTCGGCCCGGGTTTTCAATCCGCCATGTTTCCAAAGCCCCCAACGGGGCGGCCGTTTGTCTTTCCACCAATCCCACACCAGCGATTCGTCACACCCGGCGAACGGGATGCGTCAGCTTCCCGGTTTGCAAATCGTTTTTGCGAAGAACACATTTGAAACCGCGAATGGACGCGAATTCACGCGAATAACGCAGAGCTTGATCACGCTTCCGTCGGTCCCGCACCGGCGGAGCGTCAACTGACAAGCTACAAAGAACCACAAAGACTGCGCCCCGCTTTCCGTCGGTCTTGAACCGGCGGAAGCAACAACTTTGAGCTACAGGCGAGCGGGGCGACGTCAGTCCCCTGATTGCGATTCTTCCGTCCCTCCATGATTCTCCTCAAGAGTTCACCCGGCCGAAAAGAACGAAAAAACCAACCTTCCTTTTGCCCCCTTCTTTCGTTTCTTTCGGCCAGCTTCCCGGTATGCGATTCATACTCAAGCACCGTTGGCGAAACCACTAATGATCACTAATCAACGCTAATCAAACACAGTCACTCCCGTCATTTTTCTGTCCCCCATTTTTCTGTCCGAATCAAGAACACCTGGTGCGACATGCCTACCGCTGGGATCAGACCTCATCGCTCGCTATGGCCGACGCAACTCTACGTCTCACCGTCCATACCCTCCGTGCTCACCCGCAAAATCTCACCCCACACATCTCAGTTCGGGGTTGACGCTCGATTCCCCTACAAGTCCAATTTCCCCAGCACGAATCTTACAAAGTCACCTGCCTGAGTCCCCTCCGTGAACGGCGTTCCAATGCACAAGCAGAACCGAAGAGCCACCGATGCCGGAGGACGGGAAACAGCGCGAAATCTTGGCAACGGTCTGACGACGACGCGCAGCTATCTCGCCGACAACCAGATCCAGAACATCGACACGCTAACGGTGGAAACTCTGACGTACCCGTATAACACCAAAGGCAACATGACCACCGACGACCGCGGCTGCGGCATGACGTGGGACTATGACAACATGCTGCAGAGCTTTGCGGGCAGTGGCGTCCCGGAGATCAAAAATGCCACGTACGAATCCGACGCCATCGGAAGACGAGTGGCAAAGTCAATACAGATTAATCATACGAGGACTATCACTTCTACCGACAAGATAGGGACGGCGGATTGAGCCACAAGCCACGATATGGGTGCGTTACGAATATTGATGCAAAGGGAAATCCGATCCGAGACCCAAGTCTTGCTGCTGATGGTTACCCGAAACGATGTGGTTGTTTTCGCAGGAAGATATAACGATTATCGTCGTGGAAGCACTATGCCAAAGATTCTGCTTAGAAATTGCATGTGGTACCGTGTGTCCTGTTTGGTTCTTGTCTGCCTGCTGATTTTCGGAATCTTAGATATTGGAAATAGATTCGCGAGACACCGCCACGCTTTGGCGGCGATTCGTCGGGCTGCAGGGACCGATTCAGTTGAGGTTATCGGAGATGTGAGGATCTTTGAGATTCCCGCCGGCTCCACCTCGGTAAGTGTCGGCGTTGTGGCGGCGGGTTTGCGTCGAGGGGCTGTCTTCGTACTTCGCGGGGAATCGGCGCATGAAGTTGTGCATGGTGTAGGCTCGGACGGAATCGAGAACGAGATTGCTGCAAGCGTACAGGGGCGTCAGGCATTTGCATTCGCATATCGTGAAGGTTCCGGAATCGTTCGGTGCTATGTTGGGGTTATTCTGCTAGGCGAAAAGCAGGAGTTCTGGCGACTAGAAGTTGGTTGCAAGCGTCGAGCTCAACTCAGGAATGATGCGACTGGCGGTTTGCTTATTGGTGAATTGGAAACGATCGAGAATCGCCATGAGACCTTTGAAGTTGTTTACGTTGAAGGGGGCTCACACGCTTCACACGGCGAATTGAAGGCCGTCTGTGAGTCCTTCACACACGAGGCTTTTGGGTTTGATTTTGTCACTTCATTTTAGAGGGTCTTGAACCCTTCTGGTGGTACCTTGGGAGTAGCAAGGAAACCCAGAGATTGCGTGTTCGAGGAGGCTTCAATGTGGCACAGCAGAACGTGGTTGGTGGTGGTGTTTTTCGCCCCAGTGTTTTCTGAGGTGTTTTTTCCGTCATCACTTTCGGCTCAAGATCAAACAAGTACGGACGCGTTGGTGCATGCATTCAAGATCGCTCAAGCAGATCGGGAGCGCGTACAGTCGGCAGCGGCACTCGTGCGACATGATATTGAATCTGGAAACGACACCCTGCTTGATCACGACGACGATTCCGTTGCACTTCTAATCTTCTGGCATCGCCGCTGTCGCAAATGGATTTCTGAGCCAGCCAGCAACGCCACTCCGCGGAATGATGTGAAGGAGTTCGCGGATTTCATCAAGACCCGGCTTGATGTGTCCGCACCACCGGAATGGCTCGATGCAATTGCTGCGGGCAAGGTTCACGAGAGTGACCTTTTCTTCGACGCGGAAGCGTATTTCGATAAGTGTTCGGTGTTTCAGACGGAGTCGTTACCACACATTGTATCTCTTGAGAAGGACCATAGTGGTCGGCTCATACTTTCCGTTGTCGGCAAAGGAGCAAATTGCGGCGAGAGTCGGCGGGTTGTCTTTTCGGATTCGCTATCGGATCAAGCACTCAAGTATGTTGGCGAACTGTATGGGACTCGGACCATCACCGCGATCTGCAGTGGCAAATCAAACATCGTTTCATTTTCCAAACATGATCCTGTGGACTGGCGATTCGAGGTTCATTCCTTCACAAATGAAGGAGGGAACTCAGGTGACTTCACATGGAACACTAGTTCTGTCACTCCCTTGAGGCTGTACCCTGGGCGAATCGGGACGGGGACGTTTCCAGGAGCCTGTCAATTACGAGTCAACGAAAAGAGCATTTTCATCTTTAGTCTTTTCCGATTCAGTTTCTGCATTGAAGAATTGGATCTGAAATCTGGTGAGTTGCGGTCGTGCTTTTCACATCTGCTTGCTGAGGACTGGTTACGATAATCGCTGAAAAGAGGTGCCATCCATCTCAACCGCCGACTGCAATCGCTCGGGTAATGCTCCGCAATTCATTCGCAATCATCATCGCTTTGCACTGCGCAAGGTTTCGGCTAGCGCCTCAGGCTCAGAGTGGCTTGTACTGGTGGGTTCACACCGCACCGCCTGCTGTAGGAATCGCATTTCGACAATTGCATATTGGCCAAACGACTCACTTTTGGCATCCAGGAATCAGTCTGGAAGGATGATATCATCCGGGCCAACGAGATCACGGCCAAAGCCTCGAACGCCCACAACGTAGACCGCTTGATTTCGCACAACAAAGAGCGCCCGATAATCAGGCCGCGTCGCGTTTTGAACAGAATCTGATGCAATGGCTCAGGAAATTGCGGTGACTCCGGGGCCAGGGAGAATGCAGACCCTCGCTGTTTCAGTTCCTCAACCGCCAGCCGTACGGCCGCCAGCCAGAGTCCGGCACCAGTGATAGAGCGTTCCGCAATCCAGTCCTGAATCTGCAGAATCTGAAATGAAGCCTCGTCCGTAAAAACGACTTCGAAGGTCATCAGCGAACAAGCCTGGCTTGCAGTTCGTCAAGCAAACTCTCTGCCGTACGAATTCGCCCGGCATCTGCATCAGCAATTCCGCGACGAACGGATTGCACAGTCTCCTGCATGTCTCGCCATTCACGAAGCACACACTCGGGAGACATTTCAGCATCTCCACGAGCAATCCTCCGATCAAGATACTCTCGGAAACTCAACAACTCTGATATTGCGGGAGAACTCATTTTCTTAGCCAGTCGAAGAAGCGAAATGACCATCGAAGTTTACAAATGGCCCTGGCCATTGGAAAGCACTATTCGCGAAGACAAACCTGAACGGATGGTGCCCGCCCATCGACGCACATGAATGCATGTTCGCAATCATTGTCTGCACCATTTTTCTGTTTCAACAAAATACCCTGAAGCAGCAGACATCCAGGTGGGGTCACGCAGGACCGCTCGCCGTCAGGGTTGCGTCTCCCATTTTTCTGTCCAACATTTTTCTGTCCGATCCAGGAGGCCCCGATGCTGTGTACTGTGCGAGGTTTCGGCTAGCGCCTCAGGCTCAGGGTGGGTTGTACCGGTGGGTTCACACCGCACCGCTTGCCAGTGGGGTTTGGGCTGGAGCCGGACTGTGAAAAGTCGAGGTTCTGCGGGGTGGATGGCTCATTCTGCTTGTCTGACTGCAATCTGGTCGTAATCTGCGGCCTACAGAAACGAACTGAGCGTTGCCGATGAACATCGAGAACGTTCAATACTGCCCGGATTGAGATGGATGACTTCCACCGTTATCACTGACCAGACATTTCAACGATGTTCCGAAGTCGTGCAGGCTCTTGTTCCCGCTTTGCAGGACCTTCAGGATCGGTCGCAGATTTTTGGGCTGACGCCGCTGGCCGGTCGTGAATGGTATGAACTGCTTCGTCAGAAACTGGTTCCTCAGCTGGGTGACAAGGCGTATCTGGTTGTCGCGGTTGTTGGTGGGACCAACATTGGCAAGAGCGTCATCTTTAATCATCTGGCCGGTTGCCGTGCCAGTGCGTCCAGTCCGCTGGCTTCCGGTACAAAGCACGTCACATGTCTCGTGCCGTCGGGATTCTCCGGTGAACATGATCTGCAGCGAGTCTTTCCGGACTTTGAACTGCGGGAATGGAGCGATGCGTCGCTCGCGCTGCAGGACTGTGACACGCATCGCATCTTCTGGCGGATGGCTCCTGAACTTCCTGAGTCGCTGCTGATTCTGGATACGCCGGATATCGACAGCGACGCGCGAGTCAACTGGGTGCGAGCAGACGCGGTTCGACGTTCGGCCGACGTTCTGATCGCCGTGCTGACTCAGCAGAAGTACAACGATGCGGCCGTGAAGGAGTTCTTTCGCAAGGCAGGTGACGAACAAAAGTCTGTCATCGTCGTCTTCAATCAGGTGCTGTTGCCGGAAGACGAACCTTACTGGCCTGTGTGGCTGGAGACTTTCTGCCGCGAGACTCACATTCGTCCCGAGTGTGTCTATCTCGCTCCGACGGATCGCCGCGCTGCGGAAGAGCTTCGGCTTCCCTTCTTTGAACGAACGCACTCGGCCTGCCTGAATCAAAACAACAATGTCGATGCATCCAGCTCGAAGAGTCTGTCGTCAGATCTGTCACGTCTGAAGTTTCGCGACATCCGGCTGAAGACGCTGCATGGTTCACTGAAGGAACTCGCTCATCCTCAACGAGGAATTCCGGCGTGGCTCCGCGAGATTCGAACGGCCAGCCAGGACCTTCGCCAGACATCCACTCGACTGGCTGCGGACAGCGTGATTCAGGTTCGACAGTGGCCATCACCACCAAACTCGGTCATGGTGACGGAGCTGCGGAAGTGGTGGTCGGAACGTCAGGTTGGCTGGGCTCGGAAGATCAATTCTGCGTACAACGTGATCGGCAACGGAATCCTTTGGCCGATCCGAGCTGCAAAGAAAGCAATTCAGGGTGAACCAGTCCCGCCGATGGATGAATATCGTCAGCGTGAATGGTCCGCCATTCTGAATGTCGTTGAGGAGCTGTTTGATAAGCTCCACTGGATGGCAGAATCCGGCAATGACATCATCAAGCCCCGTGTCGAGAAACTCCTTCGCGGGGATACTCGAACGTCGCTGCTGAAAAGCCTGCGAGAACAGCATGATCAGGTGGTCTTCGATGACGAACTTGTCAGTGTCGTCGAGAAAGAAATGATGTCGTTTGAAAAGGATCGACCCGATTTATTCTCCCTGTATCGTCAGTTGAATAACGTGTCGGCCGCCGTACGCCCGGTCACAAGTGTCGTGCTGTTTTCCATGGGATTTGGTCCGGCCGGTGAAATGGTCGCGCCGATGCTGGGACATGCGGCAGCTTCGGCGGTGATCCACGTCGTCGCTGATGTTGCCGGCGGAGCGACGGCAGCCGTGGCGGGTGAAGCGGCGGTTTCGACGGCAGCCGGGACCGGTGCCGGAATGCTGCAGGCGTGGTTCCATCGACTGCATTCGTCATTCACGGAACGGCGAGTCGCATGGCTGACGACACGCATTCACGATCAACTGCTTCAGGGACTTCCTGAAGAACTGTCAGCGGCTTCCGGACTTCCGGAGTCAGAGTCATTCAGAACGGTTTCGAATCTCGTCAGCGAACTCGGCAGCCTCACGTAAGCCGTTCGGGAACTACCACGATGTCGCTTTCCACAGAACTCCAACAACTCTCTTTGCTGACCGAGGTTGATGACCTGATTCAGCGAGTCCGCAAGTGGCTTTCCGAGTCACCGGCATGGACACCCGCGCGGTCTGCTCGTGCCTTAACGACCAGAATTCTGGAACGTGTGCAGTCACTGCGTATTCGCCTGGAAGCACCGCTCGTT
>JAEUII010000443.1 GCA_016795145.1 Planctomycetaceae bacterium | reverse complement strand
CAGATGGGCTATCGAGTCCGGATGTTTCGGAATCGTCGCTTCATGGATGAGTGGCTGCACGAGCGATCGGCGTCCAGAATCATTCGCTGTCTCGTCGCAGCCGGAGGAGACGGAACGGTCGCCGACTTGCTGAACCGGCATCCGGGAATTCCGGTCGCTATTCTTCCCATGGGAACAGAGAACCTTCTCGCTCGCTATCTTGGACTGAGGCGCGATGGGCTTCAGCTGGCGAGAGTCATCCAACGGAATTCCATCCGAGTGTATGACTCGGCCCTCGCGAACGGCCGACGATTCCTGCTGATGCTGAGTGCTGGCGTAGATGCGGATATTGTGGCGGCACTCCACAGCAAACGGTCTGGCAACATTAGTCGCCTGAACTATCTGCTTCCCACGCTCATCGCGTTTCTTCGTAGTCGCGTGCGCGAGTTTGAAGTGTGCTCCGAAGATCAGAGACACAAGCTGCGCGGGACACATGTGATAGTGACGAACGTGCCTCGGTACGGATTTCAGCTTGAGTTCGCTCCGGACGCTGACCCGTCGGATGGCTTGCTGGATATTCGCGTGTGTCACTGCCAAACCCGGCTAGGCATTTTGTGGCACGCGGCTCGCCTGAAACTTGGGCTCACAATCAGCACTCAGGAATATTCCACGTTTCGAGCACCAGCGGTCCGTCTGTCCTGTGTTTCGGGGACGCCAGATCGAAGTCAGTGCGACGGCGATCCGGGTCCGGACGTGCCCGTAACGATTCGCATTGAGCCCGCGACACTCCGACTTCTGGTCGACCCGGACATCCCGCCGAGTATCAGGAACTGATGGCATTAGCAGTGACATGTATGCCGTGAAATTGACTTAGTGGTTTGTCAGAACAACGAAGAGGGGTTCGTCATTCACGCGCAGGCGGGAACGGCGGGAACCCAGCTTTCAAAGTTCTGGGTTCCCGCCTGCGTGGGAATGACGACTCAACCCAATTTGCTGATGTGACAAACCATTAGTGGCATTGAATCAGAGTGCCTGATAGAACCCTCGCAGCGTTCGAAGTGTCCCACAAGCGGCGGAAGCTCCTTGACCAAAAGGAGTCTGTCGGTCGTTGGATCGGCGTATCTGAGAAGTCCTGAATGAACTCCTTTCTTATGACTCTCTTCGAGACTGGCGAAGTTGCACTTTCACGAAGTGCGGCCAGGTCGAACGTTGACGAAGAAAGAATGTTCCTGAGCGGGGCTGAACTGGTTTGGCGAGCGAATATTGCCGGCAAGCCTCCGAAATTTGACACGGTGATTGCTCATACGGCCAGTCGTGTCCTGCTGGCTCTGTGTCAGGCGGTGATCTACCGCGAAACAGAAATCCACGATCTCACGAAGTTACTGTCGGAAACAAATCTCCCCACGGGCCCGGCACATTCGAACGATCCCTCTGCTCACTACAGTGTCGACTTGCTCTTTCGTTTTCTTCCTCTGGTCATCCAGCGGGCAAAACGAATTTCGGAATCCGATGCACTGATTCCTCTGATGCTGGACGTCCTGAGACCATGGCCATTGTCGAGTATCGGCGTCAGGGAACTCTGCCCGCCGGTTTCTTGCCCGTCACTTCAGCCGATCCTCTGTAACAAATCGCTCTGGCGAATGTACGTCGACCGCATCATTTCAAAGCAGGACATCGAACGCCTGCAGCACTCAGAGGCACGTGCCGCAGTCGCATCAGCGATTGGCCCGTTTGGATGGCTGTCACCAGAGATGAACAAAATTGTAAACGGAGAGACAACAGCAATGACTAGCCACAAGTCCGGCAGCGATGAGGAAACTTCGGGGGTAATGATCGAATGAATGATTCACTGGAATTGGCGCTTAAGACCGCAGGTCGTGTTCAGACCGAACTGCTGGATGTTGTGAAGCGTGAATACGTTGGCAAGGATGAGGTGATCGACCTCCTGGGAATTTGCCTGGTCGCCGGGGAGAACCTGTTTCTGCTGGGCCCGCCAGGCACCGCCAAAAGCGCGCTGGTGAGATCGCTTGCTTCGAAACTGGATTGTCGAGTCTTCGATTATCTCCTGACTCGATTTACCGAGCCGTCAGAGCTCTTTGGCCCCTTTGACATTCGACGGCTCAAGGAAGGCGATCTTCTGACAAACACAGAAGGCATGCTTCCCGAAGCCGACATCGTATTCCTTGACGAGTTGCTCAATGCGAACAGCGCAATTCTGAACAGTTTGCTGATGGCGTTGAATGAACGCATTTTTCGCCGTGGCCGTGAGACTCGTAAGCTTGGCTTTGTTCTGACCGTCGGAGCCAGCAATCGCCTGCCGGAAGATGATGCTCTGGCCGCGCTGTTCGACCGGTTTCTGCTGCGTGTCCGATCGGACAATGTTCCATCGGAAATGCTGACGAGCGTGCTGGAAGCCGGTTGGCAGCTTCAGAAGACGGACAGCACTCAGGCTGGCGTCGGCAAACGAATCTCGATAGAAGAATTGCGATTCATGCAGAACAGCATTCCGCTGATTGATCTGAGCGAAGTGCGAACCGTCTACGTTGGCCTCGTGAACCGGCTGCGACATGCGGGAATTGAGATCTCAGATCGTCGCGCCGTTCGACTTCAGCGACTTGCCGCAGCCAGCGCGATGATGTGCGGACGGTCGTCGGTCATCGTGTCAGACTTTTGGGTCATGCGATACATCTGGGACACGATGGAACAGGTGGAAGTGCTCGCCAAAATTGTGAACGACACACTAAAGGTCAAGTCGCCTGAATCGAACACAGCCGAGTCCACAGCGGCTTCGGTACACCCGCGCTCGGTGTCTGTGGATGCTCCGAATCCGGAACATCTGAATCGTGACCTTGATCAAATCGAGACATTGCTGCAGACATCCGGCGACGATGCCAATCAGAAGAGCTGGCTGCGGGATCGACTGAGTCTTCTGCTCTCCCGTGTTGAGTGGGTTCAGCGGACCGAGGCTCGCTCGTTTCTGAAGTCACGCATTGAAACTCTGATGGAAAAAGTCTCCGCATCATGACAATGACCGCAGCGTGGACATTCAGAATCGACGTGAAGCACGCCAGTCGACTTGGCGAATTGCGTGCGATGCCGAACCTGCAGGCCGCGATGCTGGAGAACTCGCTTTGGATTCGCGGAGAGAAGCTTGATGAGAAGTTGTTTCATCAGGTTGCGGCGTTCGCTGATGGCCCGGTGTATCGCCTTGATCACCTTATGCGGATGACTCCGTTTGGCAAGTCTGTTCCGATCGATCGATTTCCGGAATGCGAATGGAGGCCGCTCACCGACGTCCTTCAGCCGGAGCTTCCTGTTGCACGCTCGATCGCCTTCCGATTGCGTCGATGTGCTCTGTCACTGACGCGTACGATCAATGAACAGGAAGCGTCCGTCCTGGAACAGGAAGCGTCCGTCCTGATCACGCGTTGGAGACAGTTTGAACGATGGGCCAGCGATGCCCCCGAAGTTCGTCTGGATGTTTGTCGATTTGCCGTGTGCGGCGAAGACAATGAGTCCGGAGAAGATGGCCCAGAAGTCTGCGTCGTTGGAAAACCGCTCCCGCCGTTGCCGGGTCATCGATTCTGGCTTGCTGGGCACATAGCCTGTCCGCTGGGGTTCCACTGGTCTCCTGCTGTCGATGTCGAAACGTTGACGGAAGTGCTTTCACGGAGTTTGCCGCAGCGGGATTCTGACATGATCGACGCCACCGTTGCCTCTTTGCCGGTGAAACCGAAAGCAGGAGATCTCTGGATCTGGCAGCAGAATGGACATCTCGAAGTGCTTCACGCAGCTTCGTTTGTCCCGGCCCTGCGAACTCACGTTCGAGCAACAGCGCGCGAGATTTGGGCCGACGAAGAGCACAGGGACGTCACATGAAAGCCGCCTACCGCTATTTCGTAACGGAGTTGCCTTCGTGCTTCCAGTGGACAGAGTTTGGCAAGGAACTGGCCTGGAGCACCGGCACCACAATCGCCTTTCGCCCAGAGATCATCCAATTGCTGTCCAAGCTGGGAGATCAGAGGAGGTACGTGGATTTTGCTACGATCGCACTCGCCATGGCGGTAACGCGAGCATCCTGGCAATCACACTCAAACGTCTTCACCAAAGCCATTCAAGCGCTGACCGGGATGCAACAGGAAAACGTTGCGCGCCTCGTTCGGTTGCGGTGCGAAGACCTGAATTTGTGGCCCGACGTATCAAAGAAGCTCTCGTTACTCAACCAGTTTGCCACAGATCCCCGTGTCTCGTTTGAGGAGACAATTGAACTGCTGGCAATCGTCACAGGAATGGGAGACGCCGGGTATTCCGTACCGGTATGGACGACGATTCAAGAAACGTTTGCGGCTGGCCTGCCCGAACACTGGAGCAAGAAGTCTCAGCGAGATCCGGACGTCTGGGCCTGGCAACTGGCCAGTGATCCCCCTGAGGTTCTTGATTCGACCGCCGCAATGCAGGCCGCACTCCGACTGCTGCGAATTATCCGCATTGCAAAGAGGATTGCAGCAGCGATCCCGGGTGACACACTGGAGGAATTGTTCTCGATCGTCAAAACCGGGATCTCCGATGTCGGCCAGTTGAAACCAGCGGAAGTGATGCCGGAGCCGGAGAACCAATCCGCGACAATTCGAGGTTTGCTGAAGGAACTGGAGCAGGTCCAGCAATTTCGATCGCTGGTGAAAGTGACAAATCGGCTGATTGCCGCCATCTCGTTACCCAGAGATCTCTCTGAGCCAGACGACCTGCAAATGGGTGGCATTTCAGACATTGCAAATCGAGGAACGCTCGACAAGCTTTTGCTGAGCGAGCTTGCTCATGATGACCTGACGCTCTCCGTTCGACTGGCCCTGAATGAAGCTCTGTATCTGCGACGAGAATCACCACCCTCCATGCAGAAACGGACGCGCTGCATCCTGATCGACAGCAGCCTGCCGACATGGGGAATTCCTCGCTTATATGCAACGGCAGCGGCTCTTGCTCTTCACGTAACAACCGATCGCCAAACACGACTTCATTGCTTTCGACTCGAGCAGAATCGACTGGTCGAAGCGCCGCTCACAAGTTCGAAGGGTGTTGAGGATCAGCTTGCTGCTCTCAGCGGTCTGGCATCACCAGCGAAAATTCTACCGGAGTTTTTCGCTCGAATTCAGGATGATGAAACACTCGCCGAACCAGTCCTGATCACCACACGTGATGCCCTGGAGATGCCAGGATTTCGGCAAAAGCTTGACCAAGCCTGGTCCGGAGACGTATGGCTGATCATCGCAGAACGAGATGGTAAGCTGGAAGTTCTTCAGAAGACTCGCCAGGGCATGTCGATTCACCGGCGCGTTCAACTTCCGCTCGCAGAGATTCTCTCCGAACGAGAAGCCGAGAGACTCCAGAATGAGGAACAGCTGGATGACCTGCCAGCAATCTTCCGGTGTCGTCCGTTCCCACTTCTTCTGCAACATGAAGCGCTCACCGGACGCACCTGGCGATGGGAACAATACACGATTGCCATCACGAACGATGGTCGCCTGATGCTCTGGCGTTTCGAAGGAAAGGGAGCACGGCAGATCTCCGAGTTTCTTCCGATCGGGCCTCAGCATTCCTGCTTTGTACTCAAGAAGGACACACAGTTGTTTTGTGTCCTGTGCGTGCAGCCCGAAACGTCTGTGGGAACTGCGATCGAAGTGGATTACACGACACTCAATGTGACCATCAAGGCCGTGGAAATTGATTTGTCGCATGTGACGGATGTGACATGCGGAGACTATGGTGTTTACCTTTTCGGCAATAAGAACTCGACCGCCACTTACTGCTGTGAACTGGATTTGCACAGCGGCATCGTCTCTCAAGCAGTGCAGTTGCCGACTGGTGTTGCCTGGCGACGAGGTCGAGTCGTCCGGATCGGAGCCGAGTTCCATGTCGTGTGTCTGACATCCACCGGAGATTCGAATACTCTCCTGTCGCAGGACTCGGCGAATGTGATCTGCACTCTGCAAAAACTTCCGCCCGTTCTCCAGCGGGGAACAGAGGTCGTCGAATACATCAACGGCCACTATGCCTACCTTGATCGCGGAGTGCTGTATGACGCTGCCGGGAAAACACCAGCGGAAATTCTGAAAGAAGAAGAGGGAGTTGTCGTCCGGCAAATTGTCGCGACCGACGGTGAAGGGAAAGTCGAGGTGAAAACTGAACATGACGAACACCCGACGATCCTCGATCTCAAGGACCGTAAGGTTCTTTCTTTGGGCAGTCGAACGTCTCTGGATCTGAGGTCGTTCAATCACAGGCTCGCCATATCAAGAATTGAAAGACGTACACCGCACTACCGTTTTGGCTTCATCGCAACTGATGGCAAGTCCCTCTGGGTGGAAAATGCACGACGCGAGTACATCATCGAACATGTAACTTCCGGGGCGCCGCGTGGCATCCGCCTCAGACGTTCCGGCAACCGTATTGAGGGAGAACACCAGAAATTTGAAGCGATGACGGCTGGATTGTTATCCACCCCGGAAATGCACATCGCTCAGTGGCCGGACGGCGGAACTGCATGGCTGGACTTTCGCGGACTCCTGCATCTCCGGTCTTCGGATCCGTCGCTGGCAGAAGTCACGCTGACTCTTCGAGACGGATGGCTGGCCGGCTGGACATCCACGGGAAAACTCTTCGGCGACGACTACCACTTCGATGCAGATAGTCAAAGCAAAGGGATGCAGAGAATCGATGTGCACGCAGCATGGACTGACTACGTCATTCCGATCCTGGAGTCACTGAGATGAAATTACCACTTTCACTCACAGTCCGCAGCGACTTGCCACACCTGGATGGTATCAACGAGACCGCGGCCGTACTGATTTTCGGCAGTGATCCCGATCACTGGCTCGCGGTGCTGTGTGAATGTTTGATCCCGATGAACAAGCTGAAGTACCTCCCGCTGGTTAGCAGAACTACGACTGACCGAAACAATGTCTTCGGAGTCCTCATCGCTGGAGATGCCATTCGAGATTCCATCACGAGACTCCGGCGGCTGAAGCACGTCAACGGCAAGCCTCTTCGTATGCCATTGCAGTTCTACCGATGCGTCGCTGGTCGGTTCTACACTCCGGAAGATGCAACACTGTCGGCTCACGTGACAGAAACTGAACTTCGTTCCTTGCTGCCTGCAGCGTCCGAAAGTCAGCTTGTGTGGCATCCCTCTGAAGGTTTGATTGAGTTCGAAGCAGACCAGATACTGACCACCGCACTTCTGTTGTCCGGACCACGTCGATCGGACAGGACCTGGAACAGCGCCACGCGAGGCGAATCGCTGAATGGGACTCTTCGCAGCCTGAACCCTTCCGTCACCCTGGCGGACCTGCAAAACCTGATTGGCCAGGGGCGCGGCGATATTGGAAACAGCGCCGAGGACATCGATCAGGCTCCGCCAGCTCCGAACGAATTGCCTTCCAGCAGTTTTCATGAGTTTCTTCGCCGCATGAAGCAAAGGGCTGCGAATGCCGTTTTCCGCATGACAGACGCGTTGCCAAAAAGCCCTGGCGGCAGTCGACTCCTGGGCAAGCTGCACCAATGGGCGAGCAACGTGTTGAATGCCGGAGCGGGCGCAGCATCAGCAGCGGGCGGAGCAGCTGCGATACCTACGCCGGAAATCACCATCCGCCGGGAGAACGAACTGAAACGTTTGATGCACATGCTGCAGAACGATCCGGATCTCGGCCTGCGGTATGCGATTCCACTTGGCGGTGATTCATCGCGAGGGACATCGGGACCTTCGGGGCGTCTGAGCGAACAGAGCCCTGATTTCAGCCTGAGTCAACTGAAGCGATCGGGACCGGCAGATTCCTGGGCAGTCCCACCACAGTATTACGCACAGCTGAATCAACGATATCGAGAACTCGCACAGCGCGAGGCTCGGCTTGGAAACCATCGCAGAGCGGCTTACATCTATGCATCACTCCTGAATGACCTGAATGCTGCAGCGGCAGTGCTGGAAGCCGGACGTTTGTTTCGTGATGCCGCAACGATCTATCAGAGTCATCTGAATCAGCCACTTCGAGCCGCACTGTGCCTGAAGAATGGCGGCATGTGGGAAGAAGCCGTTGTCATCTACCGAGAACACCGACAATGGCTGACCGCGGGGGAACTCTACGGACTGCTGAACCAGCCGGATTTGGCCCGGGAGATGTTTCGCCTGGAGCTGAATGAAATCATCAAGCGCAAGGATTACGTAGCTGCAGCAACTCTCGCTGACGAACGCCTGAACGATCGACCGTTAGGCTGGCAACTTCTGAAAGATGGCTGGCGTCAGCATTGCAGGGGCGCGGAGTGTCTTCGCCGGCTGTACGAACAGTACGGAAGCACAGGGGAACATCAGAAAATGGAGTCTGACCTCGTCAGTCTGTTGTCTCTTCCCAGCCTGCTGAAGACTCAACTGTCGGAAGGCGTCACGATCTGCGGTGAGATCGCGGTCAAGTATCCATTTGAGCCCATTCGAGAACAGGCAAGGCGGCAGACGTTTCAGATTGCCTCTTCGATCCTCGAGTCAGAATTCTCCTCCGCACCGCAGGCCGCTCTGTTGGCTGTCCAGAATCTGGCGAAAGAAGATGAGCTACTTGTTCGTGACGTCAGCCGATTCACGAATCTGCAGAGATCCAAAAATGATCGCAGAAAGCCTGACGGAAAGGCGAATCGCAAAGCGCCATCCGACGCAGCAAAGCTCGCCACAATTCAGGTGTTTCCCAGAATCCGGCTTTGTGCCGAAGGGCTCCCAACAAACGCGACATGGACCAGTGCGGTCGCTTCATCGGATTGTCTGTTCTGTCTTGGTGATGCGAATGATCACCGTGTTTACGTTGGCCGGTGGCCTCTTTCAACGCTTCAGCCATCCGCCCTGCCCTCTGGAACGTGTGTTCAACTGGAATCATCGGACGGGATGCAGGGATATGCAGTTCGACCGCAACTGCTCGCGAACCCGAGGCGACCCGAACGAGTCAGCCTGCAGTTTCTCCCCATCAGCAGTGACATGGCTGGGGTTTTCGTTCAACACATCGCCCGCGCCAACTCATTTGTTGACGCACAGAAGCCGGCAGGTTCGTGGATCTTCGACGTCAGAATCTCGAATGATGGTCGTTCATATGCCCTCGTTATCAACAATGGAATCGCTCAATTGGTGATGACAGGACGAGCCGGCATCCCGAGCCTCAGCTTTTCACTGGCAATTCCTGCGGCGGCAATCGAAGCCCTGATGATGCTTGGCGGAATGGTCGTTCTTCAGGATCGGCAACTTCTGTTGATCGCCGGAGCAGAAGTGTTTCACACACAGTTGCCCTCAACTGAAATGCTGGACATAGGCCCGGCGACATCGTTGCCAATGGAAGCAATCTGCGAACTTGACTCGCCTGCAGTCAGTATCTGCCCCGCTGGCCAGTTCACTCAACCACGAGTCTTGATCGCAACGGAAAGTTCCTGCTATGCCGTCTGGCCAGCAACGAGGGATGCCTGTCGAGTCGCCTCAGACCTGGAAAAGCCAGTGATTGGAGTCACTGCAAACGGAATTTTCCTGATCGCAGCCGACGATGAGATCTCTGCGTATCAGTTGAATAATCAACGGACCATACGCTTCACCAGGGTCAGCCTGCCAACATCCACCTTCGTGGCCCTCGTCTCCGACAAGTCTCCTGGCAGCATCCTGGCCGTTCGAAACGATCACACGGTCATCAGACTCTCAGTCCCCGCGCCTTAACAGGCCGTTGTCGACGTGAAACGTTGTAACCCGGCACGTCAGTGGGCAACCAAAGTCACCAAAGTCCCTCGCTGACGCAACGGGTTGGGATCAGTCAACAGGCTGCTAACCGACCGTAAGCCACAAACGAGTCGTGGTCACGCTCTGTCCATCAAATGCACTGATAGTAATTCGGTAGCGTCCGGGGCGACGGAACGTGTGGCTGGACTGTACTTCTCCGGCTGGCCCGACCGTAACCGTTTTTGCTCTCGATCCATCTCCCCAGTGAACGGTCACTTTCAGAGTATCCAGGGAACCCGCGTCTGTGACTTTGCCGAAGAGAGTTGTCGTTCTGGTGCCCACGATCGGGGATGACAACGACACATCCTGAAGAACTGGACGCTGATTGCGAATGCGAATCTGGTGATCGCCTGTGTTTCCTCCACCGTGCTGGTCGCGCCAGTCAAGATGCACACGATAATTGCCGTCTTGCTCATACTGATGATTCAGGATGACGTTGGGATCAGATCCGGCTGGAAAGTCGAACGTCTGCTGCTGGCCATCGCCCCAGCTCACGGTGAGCCTGAATGAGTCGCCAGAATCAGGCTCGGTGATGTGGCCACGCAAAGTCACCTGTTCTCCTTCATTCGCCGTCTGCGGCAATGCGCGATTCACGAAGGCGGGCCCGGTGTTTCGAGTGACGACAACGTCTTTCCCGGAGGTTCCGCCCTGGTACGAGATCGTGAAGTTCTGCCCTCCGGCAGTAAACGTCGTTCCTTCGTTCAACACCGTTCCTCCAGTATTTGTTGGTGTTGGCGTCGCGTATTTTCCTGTCAGAGTCTTATTCGCAGGGACACTCAGTACGGTCAGCCTGGTACCAACCGGAATTGTTCCCTGAGGAAGAAGGTCGAGAACCGGAAATGCCTGGCTCCCAGCGTCACCGAGGATGACGTTGCCTGTCGTTGCGAGCTTCATTTGAGTCGTCGTGGTCGCGGTTGGCCGCAACTGGTGAACAGTGAACGGCTTGAACTCCACATTGCCAAACACAGTGAGCAGTTGCGAACTGTCAACTCGACCGCTCGATTTCACATTCAGGCCGCCAATGATCGCGTCGCCTCTTAGGGTACCAAGATCCTGAACCGTAACTGTCGTTGACTGGCGGAAGCCTTTTAGCTCCAGGATTCCTTCGGTAACCGTAACATTCTGGACGGCAGTGTTATCATCGACCTTGCTGAGCATGGTGCCAGGGCCGCGTTTACTCCAGGAACCATCTCCGGTAACTCTGGCGACATTCGCGTCGTTGATCGCCACACCGTCAGCGACGTTGTAGTCGACGATCGTATTGACGCCAAAGACGCTGGCCGGAACGTGCAACTCCCCGAACACGGTACTTCCCAGTGCCGACGACTGAACCGTCACGCGTTTCGGGCTCAACTTGCGAAAGGTGTTGACCCGTCCTCCGTCAAGAATCAACTCGCCGAAGACTTCATCCTGCGGCGCTCCGGCCAATGCTGGAGCTTCAAGAAGACCATTGGGGTGCACGATGATAACTGCAGTGTTTGATACAATTTCGTTACCGGCCAAACTCACTTTCACGGGCGGCTCATCACCGACGGCCGTCTGCGGTGCGGAAGCATTTCCAATTTCCAGCGTCCCGGGAAGCGCCGTAATACCGGATGGTTTGGAGAAGGACATGAGACCAGCATCGACCAGTGTCGTCCCCGAATAGGTATTGCTTGTCGTCCCTGCAAAGTTCAATTCACCTGCCCCTGTTTTCCTGATGCCCGTGTTCCCCTTGACGGCAGCAGACACAGTAAGCCTTCTCTGAGCGGGAACATCGAACGTCAGTGTTCCAGGTCCTCGTCGATTAAGAGACTTGATATCAATCGTGATCGATTTGACCAGCGAATCTTCAACGGGAATAACTGGCGTTGAAACGATCGTCGAATTCACCGTCAGATTCCCCTGTCCCTGAATTCGAGTTCCTCCGATTTCTGCCCTGGAGAACAACACGTCATTGACGGTCTCTGAAATGTCTGCGCCAAACACGATTCTGGAGTCTCCAACAATGTCCACATGTGCTGTGTCGCGAATCTGCTCCGACTGATTCAGGAAAACTGCACCTCCCGGCAATGCAGAGTTCTGATCGAGAGTAAGGTCACCGGGGATCGTGACTGTCCCCGCAGTCCGCGACAGCCCGACATCAAGGCCTCTCACAATAGTCTTGCCGAAGAGATTATTCTGGTTGCCGGTGAAGAAGAGTTTCGGACGAGTTTCCAGCGTTGCTGACGGATCGCCATCAATCCTGACACTGGAAGCGGCCGGTCCGGAAATGCGGCCGGCAATGTGCAGAATACTCCGCTGTCCAACGAAGATTGACAGGTCGTGGTTATCCGGAATGGTAATATTCTGCTGAATCACACTGGCTAGTGATGCAACATTGTTGCCTGCACGATCTTCGCTGACTGAGGACACTCCATCAGAAAGCTGGATCGAATTTCCCTTCAGCGTGTATCCACCAGATGTAATCCGAAGCTTATTGAGTTTCAGCCCCGAGAGATCATTGATCGGCGTTCGATCAAATCGCCCAACATTCGGACCAAACTCAACGTCATCACCGGGCACTGGGATCGTTTCCCCTTCCCAGTTCTTTGGGTTGGACCAGTTGTCGTTGACCAGCGAGCCACCGGTCCAGACAACTGTCGCTGGAACGATTCGCAGTTCGAGCGCATCTGCCGCAACGACGCTGCACTGCCGTCGGGCACGGCGAGTTCTTCCGTAGCCAAGTACGTGGTTCCTGAAACTTTCAAAGACTGAGCGAAGCGTGACCACTGGAAGCTCCTTGACTGGAATCCCTACGCAATTCGTGAAGGCGTGACGAGCAGCTCCGCCATTTCGTCCGCGATCGTCGGACCAGTGCCAGCTGCCGTCAGCCATCATCAATGCGTGAGGAGCCGCAATGCGCTCCAGGGTCTTTTGACATTTTCGCCAAAATCATGAGCGGTGCCAGACGCGGGGGCTCATCGACGAATCGCATACCGGAGCGTTGACAAACTCCGCTCGCCGAGGCAGTCGCACTCCAGGCGTGTTCTACAGTCACGTTCTGCACAATGCCCAGGCCAAAGCCATTTCGAAGGTGGAAGAGATACCTTGCGAAAATCTAGTTAGTGGGAGTCGAACGCGGGCGAAAAAACAAAGAATGAGAGGCAGAAGCCTCTCATTCTTCAGTCTTTTGATTAGCGTCCCCGGCGGGATTCGAACCTGCGACCTTCGGTTTAGGAAACCGACGCTCTATCCTGCTGAGCTACGAGGACGTTGCGGACATTCCGCGGTTGCATCATACGATCGTCCAGTTGGATTCGCCACACCGCCTTGGTTGAAATTCTCTCGACGAATCGAGACGCTCATGGCCAACTCACGTCAATCCACGCTGCCTCAACATCGGCAAATCCCATGAAACCTGACGAACACCCATTTGGAGCGCTGGCTCCCAGAGATGCTCACAAGCGAGGACTCCACCGAACGATGACGCTGGGTGGCGAATACGCAACCCGCAACTATACGGTGAAACATCTCAGGGATTTGAAGGGCAAAACGGTTCTCACGGAGACGATGCCATTCACGACAAAAGAGGCGGTGGCAGCCGAAGAAGCCGGGATTGATACTCTGAAGGTCAAGTTTGATCCGGCGAATCCCGCTGATGCAATCGCCATGCGAAAGGCCGCACCGCATACGTTCATGACGTTTTGCATCGGGCTGACAAAAATTGCGACGGCCGATGAAGCGGTTCGAGCTGGCTACATCGCGATGGAAGCTGGGGCAGACGGAATCATGTGCCAATGGGGCCCGCGTCTGATTGAAGCGGTCGCTGATGCCGGCATTCCCGTGGAAGCGCATGCTGGCCTCGTGCCTCGCCTAAGCACCTGGACAGGAGGACTCAGGGCTGTTGGCAAAACGATCGAAGAAGCCCTGTGGATCTTCGAACAGATTCAGTCTTTCGAAGAAGCAGGAGCATGGGCGGTTGAGGTAGAAGTCGTTCCCGCTCAACTGCTCGCGGAGATTTCCAAACGGACTCGACTGGTCACGTCATCGATCGGTGCAGGCAGCGGCGGAGACATTCAGTTCATGTTCGCCGAAGACATCCTCGGCTGCCATGCTCCACCGTACCCTCGACACACAAAACAGTATCGAAACCTCTACGCGATGGAGCAGGAAATTCAGGTCGAGCGAGTCAAGGGGTTCCGGGACTATATCGACGATGTCAAAAACAACCGGTTCCCCGGCCCCGAACACATCGTCAACGCGCCGGAAGGACTGATCGATCAGTTCCTCTCTGCCGTCGATGGCGAGTGACGTCAGAAGCTGTAGAGACGGCAGAAGAACCTGAAACGCATCACTGAACTTGCAGCACCTTCCCCGCCCGAGTTCACTGAGGTGAAACCCGGTCTCCGCGATGTGCACTCACTTCTCGATCATGCCGTCGCTCGTGCCTAAACAATCCACCAGGAATTCAACATCCAGAAGACCAGGAACATCAAGAGACCAGGAACATGACAAGAACAAGCAACAAGAACAAGAAGCAAGGTACCCCTGTCTCCCGTTGGTTGATCGTGGCTCTCGGCGGTTTCGTGGGCGGTCTCTTTCTGCCGGTGTTTGAATACCAGGAATACGGCACGGTGAGCACGTTCAAGATGCTGTTGCCCGTGATCACGATGACTCTGGCTCTGGGCACTGCGGCCATTGCCAGACTCGTTCTCCAGCAAGGGAAGGTCTAGCGCTCCGTCAGAGCAACGATATACGGTTGTGACCCAGCCGCCGTCCTCGGTACATTGCTCTGCGGAAATGTTGATTCGGATACCATGACAAATTCGGTTTGGGATTCCGCGAAACACTATTCGGCGGCGTGGCCCGGAATCACGAGTTGATAGTACTGTGAAGTCGAAGTGGGCGTTTTCAGGTGAGACCGATTTCCGGCGGCTACCGGATGCTTGTGGAGGTAATTGGTATGACTCAACATCCGCGAAAACCACTCAAAGAAGGCGATGTGTATTCTGGCGACATTCTTCGTAATGAGTTCGGCAGGAATGCGGAAAACCGTCCTTACTTTAAGGTCGTCATCGATGACGTCCCGGAAGCTCTGCGGCAGTTGATTCCCTATGTCGAGCGGTGGGCAATTCCATGCGACGTGACACGTGGCGACTACTTTGACAAACAACCCCAGGAAGACGTTGCGAATTTTTACCACACCGTTCTGCCGTTCAAGGACCAGATCAACGCGTGGCTTGACGCACAGCCAGCGAGTGTGCTTGATTGGTCCGATGCCGCCGTGCATTTCATGTATTTCCTCAAGGCTCACGCGGAAGCTTACCAGCCTACAGAAGCAGAGCTGGCCGAGAAGGCCAAAAGATACGCAGAATCACAGCATCAGCGTGCATTGGAGAAAGCTGTTTCTGAGGCGGAAGAGGCATTCCGGGTGAAGGACTACGCACGCGTTGTACGATTGCTCTCCCCTTTCGATGGCGAACTTGGAAGCATACAGGCGACAAAGCTCACTCTTGCCCGCAGGAAGCAATAACAACCGCAGATGGCGAAGCTGATGGTAGGGTCGGCTTTCAGATCAACCCGTCTCGTGCTGGCCAACTCCCTGATATGACTGAACCAATGAAGAGGCCGCCAGCCGAGGAGCTAGTTCAATGATCCGCCCGCAGGATTTCGAAGTCCAGATTCATACAGGTACTACTGGCACTACTGTCTCCGTCAAACACATCCCCACCAATACGTCGCGAACACATGTGGTCTCGGGCACGGAACGCGTCGGATGTGTTCGTGATGCCCTAATTGCTGAGCTAAAGGGTCTTGTATTTCGTCCACAGGACATTCAAGTTGATGTTGGCCGAGCACCCGGCGGGGACTTCATTCGCGTTTTGCATTTGCCTTCAGGTATTACAAGAACCGCGACGCGAAAAGAGGCGTCCGAATTCGACTTGTTGGACGAAGTACTGACTGAAGCATTCGCTAAGCAAACAAGAGACTAGCGGGTAACAAAAGCTCTCATCGAATTCGAGAGCCCATTTCCGCTCGCACGCATTGGATGCGACTTCGCACCGGGAATGTCACTGAGGCATCTTGCTGTCAGAAACACTCAGACGACGACGCGCTTCGTCAACGTTGCCACTGATGATGAGAGGTGCTGTCTCATCCAGCTTCTTCTGCACTTCCAAATCAGTCGTACTCCGCCTTCGCTGCAGAAGCTTTTCAGGAAGTCGCAGATCGGCTCCATTGAAAGCTCGCCCCGAACGGCTGCGAACGGACTGCAGGTGCTCAAGGTCTCTGAAGCCGAATTCGACACTCGGTTCAATCTGAGTCCCCTCACCCCAGTCATTCCAGGTTGCGATCTGAATCATGCGAGACCTGGCTTCGAGCGCCTTGCTGACTGTCGAGACAAAAGTCCGCCCGGAATCGTCGGGCAGCTGCGGGTAGCCTTCGCCGACGTTTGCTTCGCGATAGATATCGTCGAACCGTGGAAAAGCCGCTGGAATCGCTTCCGGCCAGCGGGCAGCGTCCTTCCGAAATCGATCGACCTGGATCAGCCCGACTTTTGGTGCCGGCCACCCGAACCCACCAATGGCTCCATCCCGCCGAATGTCCTGACTGAAGTAGGCAACGGGAGATTCAAGACCGGACAGACACTGAGCCCATTCGGTGCTATTGAGCCCCGAATGACCAAACGACAGCAGAACCGGCTTGCCATCCAGCTTCACATAACTGCCGGACCTGAACCAGTACTTGCCAAGCCAATCGATCTCCTGAATCGCATGGGAAACTCGATCGCTGCTGGCAATACGCTGACCTTCAACGAGCGCAGGAATCGTTTGATCTTCATAGCAGATGACGAACTTCATTTTTAGCCGTTCACATTGCTGCAGGAGTCGCGTCGTATTACGGTGCAAAACCGCGTAGTCACGGTAGTCCGTCAGGCCATACCAATCCACAATGACACCATCAATGCCTGATAGTCTCATCAGCAGCAGGTGATACTCCAGCACATGGGGATCACCCGAGTCGTACGGTCCAATGAGAGGGTGGTACTTCGAAGCGATCTGGCGATGGCCGTTCACTTCTTTTTCGGGATCGAAGTGATTCATCGTCCAGTGCCATCCCCACTGGTCACTGAATGGTTTGGCGGAATACCACGGCATGTAGTGAGCAAGTATCAGCGGCTCATGAACCGGCTTCGCACTCTGCCCTCCCTGTTTCTGCACCTCATCGGCAAAGAGACAGAAACAGTTCATGAAGATCAGGACACACGAAATCCGGCATGCAGGCGTCAGCATAAAGTGCATTCTGTACGGAACGGTTTTCTCGACGTGTCGCCGCCCGACATACACCACTGCGACAGACGGCTAATACTCGCGACGCTGTCGGCTGCTGGGGATGCGCATTTGCTTGCGGTACTTTGTGATCGTACGGCGAGCGAGCTTAATTCCCTGCGCGGCCAGTGCATCGACGAGAGCGTCGTCACTCAATGGGTCACGTTTATCTTCGCCGTCGATCAGTTCCTGAAGCTTGATTCGGATGGTGTCCCACGCCACTTCTTCGCCGTCGGCTGTTTGAGTACCGCCGCCAAAGAAACGCTTGAGCGGAAACAGACCACGCGGCGTCTGAATCCACTTTTCGTCAACCGCTCGGGAGACCGTCGTGACGTGCACACCGACGCGATCGGCAATCTGCTGCATCTTCAGAGGATGAATGTACTCCGGCCCCTTATCGAGGAACTCCTGCTGATGGTCAATGATCTCCTGCGCGACTTTGCGAAGCGTGTTGTATCGCTGTTCAATGGACTCAATCAGCCATCGAGCGGATTCGATCTTCCGCCGAATCCAGTCACGCGTTTCCTGAGTTGGATTCTCCCGCAGCATCTGCTGATATCGAGGACTGATCCTCAACTCCGGAATGTACTCATCCAGAATCCGAACGACGTACCGCCCAGTATCGTCGGGCTCAACCGCCAGGTCCGGAGTCACTCGCTGAACAGGGCGCTGTTCAAAGCCGCGGCCTGGATATGGATTGAGTGTCTGAATCTGCTCGATGCCAATCTTGATGAGCTCAATCGAGTAGCCGGTCGCCTTCTGAATCAGCGGTAAACGATTGAAGGCAATGTCTTCCAGATGATCACGAATGAGCGTTTCGACGACATCATGGAATGGCATGTGATCATCGACCTGAAGCAACAGCATCTCGCGATAGTCACGAGCACCGACTCCTGGAGGATCGAGGTGCTGGATCTGTTTCAGCACTTCATCCGCCTGCTCCATCGTCATCTGATGTTCGTAAAGACGATTAAACTGCTGCAGGATCTCCGGCAGCATGCTCTGCAGACGGCCATTGTGATCCAGATGCTGGATCAGATACTCGCCAAACTGACGCTGCAGGTCGCTCGTCGCACCGAAGGAAAACTGTTCCAGCAGATACTCATGCAATGATTGCGGACGGGCCAGCATGTTCGACATGACGTCGTGCTGACGGTCCATGTCGTCGCTGATCTGATTGGAAGAAGGCCGCGAGCCTCCAAATCCGACGTTGTCTTCCGGCCACTCAGATGAGATTTCCAGCAAGCGCTCAAAATCTGATTCGTTGTTCGTCTCTTTGCCGACGACCAGTTCGCGATTCTCGACGTCCTTCTTGAGTTCCTTTGCCTCACGCGAATTGTCCACCGAGGCAACAAACTCGGAATCCGTTTCGGGAACAGAACCGTCGGAATCCTTCTCGTGACGCTCCAGAGTTACGTTCTCAACAAGCTCCTGCTCTATACGTTCATTCAGTGCCATCATGTTCAGCTGCAGAATCTCCATCGACTGGATCATCCGCGGCGCCAGCTTCATTTGCTGGCTCATCTTCATTTGCTGCGAAATGTTCAGATGCATGATTTTGGCCGAATTTTCGCTGAAAAAACGTGTTCTGTGTGCTCAACAACCGAGTGTAGTCGATTTCACAGATGCGCGTCGACGTGATTGTGGCACCGTTCTTGCAACTGTCCAGTCACGTGTCAAAAAACGCTAACAATCCTGGCCCACGGATTGCTGGGAATGCCGGACGCACGGATCGGCCAGATTATCGCTGTCTGGCCGCAGTCGGCAGCGAATTATTCGCCCTTTGAGCGTTGGAGTGCAGCCAGCCAAGCGGATGCTGGTGCCAGGTAGCCACGAACCAGCCAAGCCCAACGCTGGGCAGCGCGTTGCCCTGCACATACTTCAACACGTCACTGTCGCTTAGTTCCACCGTATGGCTCGGGGTCCAGTTTCGATCTCGACGCAGCGCCAGGGAATGTGACGGCAACCAGAACGACGCTGGCTGGTATGACACTTCCGGTCCCGACGAAGCAATTTCGCACCAGGATTTTTGCAGGCCGTTCGTCCACCCAAAGCGCTGTTTGCCTCGAGTGTCGATCAGGGTTTCTTCCAGTGTGCCGACATCGTCATGATCCCAGGGAGACGATCGCAGTGTCTTTGGTGCAGAAACAACGTCGGCAACATTCTGCTTCACAGAGCCGGTCTGAGTCTCAGGAGCTTCCGTGCATCGCAATCGAACGGCATAGGCCCCGGCGCATCGATCACGATGCGGCCAGAGGCGATAACCTCCAGGAGCGATCGGACTTCTCCACTGTTCAAGCGCGGCACATTCTTCGACTGTCCATGAGGGATGCTCGCGCAGGAACTCCGCGATGGCTCCTTC
Source organism: Planctomycetaceae bacterium (assembly GCA_016795145.1). Taxonomy (GTDB): domain Bacteria; phylum Planctomycetota; class Planctomycetia; order Planctomycetales; family Planctomycetaceae; genus SXXK01. Next base: position 3,013 of record JAEUII010000443.1, on the reverse strand, counting down.
GTTTTCTTCGAAGGCAAACGTACACGTTGAGTAAACAATGCGGCCACCAGGACGGACCATGCCTGCGGCGTGCGACAGAATTCGACGCTGACGTGCGGCGGAATGTGCAATCTGAGCTTCTGAGAAAGCTGCGATGTTCTGCTTGCCTCGCGAGACCAGAGTCTGCCCCGTGCAGGGAGCATCCACGAACACCGCGTCAAAGGTCCTCGGCAGTGCCTGCTCCAGATCCGAGGGATCACGCGATGTCACTGCGTAACGCGGGAAGCCAGTTCGTGCGAGTGAGTATTCCAGAGCGGGAAGTCGACCGCGAATTGGCTCGTTGGCCAGCAGCCACCCGGATCCCGGCCCAACGATCTCGAGAATCGCCGACGCTTTCGCTCCCGGGGCCGCACAGAGATCGGCAATGGTCTCCGAAGGTTCAGCCTCCAAAAGACGCAGGGCGAGCATCGAACCGGCGTCCTGAACGTAGTACATCCCTGCCGCGTGATGCAGGTATTTTCCCGGCTGAAACTCATCACAGACAAAGCGCCCGCTGCCAAAATCTGTTGCATCAAACCAGGGAATTGCATCACTTCGAAACGGCAACTCGCACTGCTGTCCGGCTCCCATCGCCGCAGATGGGCGCAGGCGAATGGCCTTCTCCGGAGGGCGCGTGAGGCAGTCACAGATCTCCCGCCACTCTCCTTCGCGCAGGACACCGGGAGGCAATGGGCATGGCAAAACAGACGGCTGACCTTTTGACGAACGACTCATGCAGACTTCAGATGGCTTGTTGCGATGGAGCGAAATCAGAACTGTGAAAGGGATTGCCAGAGTAACAGAGTTCGGTTCATGGCTGCGAAACCACTTCGCAATGTGTCATCGGGCGGCTGATGCAGGGAACGCCGTTCACGAATTGGTCCCCTGTTTCCCCGCACGAGACAGCGCAGCTTCGATCTCTCGCTGAATCTCCGCCACGGGTCGCAGCGGCTGCTCCGGATTTTCGACAGCAGTCACCGTGTTGTTGACGGGATCCCAATGCACAGGTCCGAATTTGGCTGGACCAGGAGTATTCGTCAGGATATGAGCCAGACCGTCATCCTTGTTGTAATGCCAGAACTCGAACGGGAAATGCATGAAGCCGTGGTCTTCCATGGTCGCTGTGATCTCAAGTCGGTTCTTCAACGCATCAGGTTCGACGAACGGCGAACGCATGGAAGTTCGCTCGCTCATTTCCAGATAGTCATTGCCTCGCCAAACTTCACTGCCATCACTCTGCCGAAACACCGAAATGTCAATCGCGGAACCTGACATGTGAGTGCCGACCTTTGGGACATTTGCAACCAGTACGCAACTGCGCCGGAACATCATCTCCGGAGACGGAAGAACGCCACCCGTTTCCCAGAGACACTTCTGCAGGATTCGATCGAAGATTTCCGGTTTGCTGCCGAGCAGTCGCTGCATCTCGAGCGACCGATATCCATCCTCAATCTTCAGGATCCAGCCGCGTTCATTCATCACTCGACCGATCTGAACAACGGTCTCCACCAGAGATTTTCGGATCCAGAAAACTCGCGGAAGCCCGCCGGCAATTGGACTGGTGGAAAACCACATCGTCACACCAGCCGCCTGAGCCGCCTCGGGAATGCTGGCAAAGCCCTCACCGCATTCCGCAACCGGATAACGCTGGATTTTTTCCACGAGATCGAAACCCGCATCAAGCTGTTCCGCCCAAAAGCGACGGCGTTCAAGATCAGAATTGGCGGAATTCATCAAAGGTATTCCGATCAACGGGTTCCGGCAGGCTGGAAAATCGACACACTCCTCACTCATCGTAGTCAGTGTATTCCAAAATCAGAATTCAGTCGCAACGATGAGTCTTTCGATGTTCTGCCGTTTTCTCGCCAGGTGAAAATTCTTGCGGGCGAATAGCAGACTGCTGATTGACTCACGCATCGCAACCCGACACGTTAGTGAGGGATGAAAACAGCAAAGTGATCCCAATGATCCATAACTGACGTATCGGGCTGGGATAGATCAAAACACTGACAGACGCTGGACGATCGAACGATACCAGTCAAAGGCCGATAAGAACCGTGGTAGCCAAAGGTCAAAGACGACGAATCCTGGGAGCCCTGTCGCTGATCGCGATTGGCGGGTTCGGCCTGTACGCTGCGCAGCGGGAATCGGCCGAGGGAGTAGCGAAGGTTGTTGAGGTGAGCGGCGACCTTGCGTCGTGGACCGCTGGCCGAACGACTGAAGTGTCAGCCACTTCGGAAGGCTACGTCGTACTGGCTCCGGGCGATCCCATCTTCGTTCAAATGGAAGATGGTCGCCTGCGACAGGTAGGGCGTGTTCGCAATCACTTCTATGAAACGAAAACTCCCGCGTGGACAAAACAAGCCTCCGTGATCCTCGACCGTGATGCCGCACACCTGTTGAAGACAGGGGCGGTGCTGGAGTATTACGAAACTCCGGATTCACTAAGTTGGGTGGCAAAGACATTGCTTTCACCCGATCGCCAGAAAGAGATTTCGAAGCTGATTGCTCAGGACTGGGAGACGCACCGGGAAGAGATTATTGCAAAACTCCAGCCCGTCATCGAGAAGGCCATTCAGCGCTCGGTAGCCGCGTTTGAAAAGGAGCTTCCGAATTCACTGCGCCGACATCGAGAAGATTTTGATCGGCTGGCAGATCGCTACCAGAGCGAGATCATTCGTCAGAAGGTGGTGCCTCTGGTGCGCGAAGAGATTCTGCCGATTGTCGAAGAAGAGGTGAATCCGGTTGCAATGGAACTGGGCAAGCACCTGTGGGAACGTGTTTCCCTGTGGTCGTTCACGTGGCGATATCTTTACGACGTGTCACCGTTGCCGGAACGAAATGCTGTAAAGCGTGAGTTTGATCGGTTCATGCAGGATGAAGTGCGTCCCGCCATTCAGGCTCGTTCCGAAGCCTTCGTGCAGGTCACAGAACGCATCCTTGCAAGGATCAGTAAGAATGAAAAAGTTCGCGCCGTTGTTCGGGAAAGCCTGCG
>JAEUII010000434.1 GCA_016795145.1 Planctomycetaceae bacterium | reverse complement strand
GGAGTTTGGTCCAGTTGTGTTTACCCGGAACCGGCGTCGGCTTGAACTGTGTTCGACAGAGATCATAATAGTTTGCAAAGATTCCATCTTTCACGGTGAGATTGTGAAGCTTCGATAGTTTGCAACCCAGAACCGCTTTGCTGGCTGCGACGGCAGCCTCAAATTTTTCGACGTTTGGTAAGCACCCACGCCGTGCCGCTCGGCGAAGTTCGGACTTGTAACGTTTTGACAGCCCTTCTACGTGTACGTTTGAGTTTGCCTCGTCAACATTCAGGAAGAGTCGCGGTTGACCACAATGGGGACAGTGATCGTATCCAACCGGAACTTTGTTTTGACAGAATTTACAGTGTCTTTGTTGCATGCGTTTGCTTTTTGGAGAGATTGGCTACGCGTGATTAGTCTACGCATATTCATCACCGACAACATCGAGAATCGTCGGGGCTTTTCGCATCAAGCCCCGAGTGACTCACTGAAGTTTGAAACCTTCTTTGATACTTTCAAGCAGTCGATCAACGTCAGCGATTGCAATGGCATTCGGTCGTTCCTGACCGTCTCCCAGAATAATGCGGATCTGAAACTCGATTGGCACTCCAGTCTTGTTCTTGACTTCGAGGAGTTGGGGGATGATGTCTCCGAGATCCTGAACACTCGAAGGCTCGAGCGTTGCTGCGGCTACAAGTTTGTTTGAATCGGCTACCGGCTGTGGCTGTGTTCCTTTGGCTGGCTTCTCGTAACCGGTTGCTTCGGGTTGCTTTAGCTTGATGCTTTGGGCGTGTGGATAATCGCATGGCCACTTTCCGGATGTTGCTTCCAGTTCAAGAAATCGAGCATTGAGAGCCCCCGAGATTACATCTCTGACCGTTTTCCAAGGCAGTGTGTGACCCGAGTGTTGCGACAACGCTGCAGCGATACCCAAAGCATTGCTACTGCCATCCTTCCATGCGGCTGGCAGATTCTCTGGCATTATGGCTGTTGCCGCGATCGCAGAAGGCGGGAGTCGGAGTTGTGCGACTGGTGAGATAACGCCAGCCGGAACAGATTCTTCCAACAGGCTTGCCGGCCCGGACACAAGCCAGATCTTCCCTGCGGCAACGGCCTCTGAAATTGCAGACTCCACCACAGCGGATGAAGCCCGAGGCACAGGCACGGATTCGCTGAATCCTCCTTTATCAATCTGTACGACCTTTGTGCCATCAAAGTAATTGATCACATCCTGAACGGTGATTTCGTCGGAAGCCCAGAGCTCTGGCAATGATTTAGGGATCATCAGTTCGCTCGGGATATCGGACAACTCTGCCGCCTCAGGAAGAACGAGCTCGATGGCGGGATCGTTCAAGGCAGCAGCATCGGGACGCGTACGCCACCATGTTCGATAAGTGCGATCGGGCCGCACGAGCCTGAGGACAAATGTTCCCTGCAAACAGCCATCGACAAGGGTCTCGATAATTGCCTGGGCCTTCAGCATCTTCGGCAGATGTGGAAGCTGTGCGAACGCGCCTGCAAGGTCCTTTACGCGACGGCTTGTCTCACCGTCTCTCCACAAATTGTACGGGCCATCTGGAAGCAATGCCTCTGACGTAATCGCCGTGTCCTTGACCCTCGATCTCTTGTCATTCTTGATGGTCTCGAAATGGGCCTCTTCACCCACGGTGATCTTAAACGCCTGAACTTCGTCTTTATCCGAAACCGTAATGACGGTGCTATAGGCCTGGCGAATTGCTTCGGGGACCTTTGCCTTTGCTTTGTCGATGTTTATCTTGAGTGTGTGCAATCTGGAAACATCGACTACGCCCTTCTTCTGACGATCTTCATCGCTTCTCGGCGTTAGGTCGTCCAGAACTCTTTCCCAGGCCAAATGATCGCGGACGGCTGCTTCTGCAGCACTAACGCCGTCCTTTGAGGCTGCCAGCAGCAAAACGGCATTGCGAAATACTCTGGGCTTTTCGCTCCCGGTTGTTTCGTCCAGAAAGCGTTTTGCTTCTGGGCTTGGCTTTCCAGAATCCGACGCTGCGCTCGGAGCCAATACGGCGTAGTGAAAAAGCCCATCATCTTCAATATCCTTGGGCTTCTGAGGAAGGGTGTGAACACGAACGCCTGATGCGGACGCACCGCTTGTGAGAGATTTGAGTTTCCCAATCTCTTCGATGAGCCTCGCTTTGATGATGTCCGCTTGTGTCCCAAGTGCCGCAACCGCCGCGGAGTGCATCTGCTGTAAATTCGGACGATTGCCAAGACGCCATTCTGAACGAAGCTGACTATCCTTCTCTGGCTTGTGCTCATCGTCCAGCCAGGAGCTTGTCAAAGACCAGCGAACTAAGCCCTTCTCCAATTCGATCTTGTCTGGTCGGCAAGGGCCAATTAGCAACACAATTTCACGCGACTTGGCACTGCGGCCCTTTGGCTGCGAATGCAGGAACGTCGCGATGACCGCCTGTTCGATTTCTCTCAGTTTCAATCCCACGGCATCAGCCTGAACCTGACGAGCTGCGGACAGTTCAGTTTCAATGATGCCTGTCCATCGCGTCGCCTGACCGTCATCGACGATCGTGTCGGCGATGGCAACCAATTCGCGAGCCGCCTCGGACAGACCATCAGACTTGGGCGAACTTAGAAAGACAGCCGGGCCAACCAAGGGGCTTTCATCCCACTTCTCTGCTTCCCGAAGTGCTAACGCGAACGTTCGCAGTACCCCACGAGTTTTCTGGAAACGTTCAATCCCCGATGCCCACTTTGAATAGAAGACTTCTGTCAGTTCCGGGTGAAACGGGAAGCTCTTGAGGTAACGCTCTTCGGCTGCCGAGCCTAGTTTCGCCGTTTGATCGTCCAGTGCTGAAATCCCCTTGAGAGCAGCGATCATATGAGTTGGCCATGTCCCGCGGTGTTTTGCTGATTCGGCATCGAACAATCGACGACGCAGAACCTCCGCCACGTCATCCTTCTCAACGGGCTGTACTGCAGCTTCTCGCTGTCTCTGAAAGATGTCGTACAGCTCAGAGACAATTTTCTGACCAAGGGCATCCGCCTGATCTTTTGGTTCGCTGGAAAGAAGAGATGCGACGATACAGCACTTCTCGACCTTCGATGCGGCCTGCGTGAGATACTGGAAGAACGAAATCAGAATATCGAGCCATCCTGGTTCTGATCGCACTTTCACCTTGGCGTACAGCAGCACTTCGTCAATCAGCAGCAGCGTTCCCATCTTCGCCTTGAGTGGAAGCGACAACAGATCAGTCAGAGTGTTCTCTGCTGGAGGCGTATTTCTCTCTTCAGCCTTGCCGTCAGCATGAAGCAACTTTAGGCCTTCATCTCCGCCGATCTGGTAGGCGAGCACGCTCCACGGTTGCTTCAATCTCCGGACTTTTCCGTCAGGACTCCGAACCTCCATTCCTGTTTCGACGTCAAGTTTGTCAAAACACAACGCTGCGACGCGAGCTTTCGGTGGCGATTGACCAATCGCTTCAGAAAATTCATTGACGGCTGGTAAATCTGGCAGACTGGCCGGGTCATGAACAAGATGCCGCATTGTAATCAATGTGTGCGTTTTCCCGCCGCCGTAAGTGAGTTCCAACTGGCGAACAGCCTTGTCGTTCTTTCCGGCTAATCGCAGCATGACCTCGCGAACAAGAATTCGCAGGTTGTGAGTCGGGTAGGTCAGCGTGAAGAATTCGTCCGGCTGCTCATAAATTGGCCGTTTGCCGTTCTGCATCATGACTTCATAGAGATCGGCAGCGAACATATGCATGGGAAGATCGCCGGATCGCAGGTCGTCTCGCAGTTTCACAACCTCGTGCCAGGGTTTCCAGGGGAGTTTCGCCATTGCTATTCGCTTTCTGTTGTCCT
>JAEUII010000399.1 GCA_016795145.1 Planctomycetaceae bacterium | reverse complement strand
GGCGTTGTGTTTGTTGATTCGAATCCACCCGAAACTTATGACACATATCGCGCAGCTGGCCTTGGTCAGTTGCTGCCGGTGGTCCCCCCAGTTCGCGTCATCCCGCGCGGTGCATGGGATGATCTTGTCAATGAGGAGCGTGTTGCCCAGGAGACACTGCAGGCTGGAGCCTTTCCACGAGTTCCGGTTTCGGTTCTGACATCGCAGCCAGAAGCAGGCTATCCCGGCGTTCCGGAAGAGATCAATCACCTGCTTCGTGATCTACAATATCGAATGGTCCAGCTGGGAGTTCCGGGTTCTCTCCAATTCGTCAGCAACACGGGACACGCGATCCATCATGATCAACCTGCGATTGTACTCGAAGCGATTCGCAGGATGAGGACTTAGCGGAGCGCGGTCGGACACCCGAAACATCGCGTTGGTCGTTTATGTTTCACTTCAGTGACAGGGATGTTCTTTTTATGAGCACACACAACGGAGTTTTCGGCGCGTCTGCCCTCATGCTGGCAATGACCTCACTTGTCGGATGCGTGATCTCACCGAAAGATCGAGGGGCAGCAGTGGGACGACAGGAAGTCACCACGGAATCGGCCAGTCGCCCGAACTTCCGCGTGACCCTGGTCACGCAGAAACAAAGTGCCGAAAGAGAGGATTCGCAATGCAGTCCGGGCCCAATGATCGAGCGAGGCGAGGACAGACCAGTCGTAGACACTGCCGGAAGAATTTTGGGAATACCGAGGCGGCTTTTGTTATGGGATAAGCGAGTGGATAACCATCAGGTCTCTGAAGAAACGGTGCAGCAAGTTGGCGACTATTTGGCATCGCGAGGATTGTCAGATGTGCGGATTCGCGTGAATCAGTATGACCCATCCGGGGAATGGCGGCGTCTCAGGTCCAATTCTGAGATTAGCCCAGGATGGAAATATACGGTTGGACTTCTGAAGTTCGCAGAGTACTCGTTGTTGCCTGGAAGACTGTTTGGAGGTGATGAATACAACCCATTCACGAACTCACTGTCACTCTACTCCGATTCTGCTGCACTTGGGTTAGTGGAATCGGCTTATGCGCTGGATATCCATCATCGTGAGCTGCCAGGAACGTATGCAGCATCACAGGAGTTGCCATGGATTGGCCTATGGCATGAAGTCCTGGCCACTCAGGAAGCGATGGACTATGCAACGCATGTTGGCACTTCTGACCCATTGTATCGAGACCGCCACACCCTCTATGCGAGGTACGGAATGATTATGGGAGATGCCCTGTTCGGCTTCGGTCCTGCAAACGGTATTTCCGTCGGCGGAGTCGCAGGGATCGCGGGGGCAGTAGGTGGGCATGCCGCGGCCGCCATCCAAAATCAGATCAACAGGACCTGAAGAAGTCGTCGAATCCGGTTAGTTGTTGGTGAGGGAGTTCACGCATCTAACTGAATGTGGATCGAGCGAGCATTCGGCAGCAGCCCGGACAATGATTGCCGCCTATCCAAACAAACCCAAGCACTCCGACAATGCTCGAAAAATCGGTTGCCGTCGGCCGAAACGCTGTTCGCGTTGCCTATGACTCGCCCCATCCAGGCCAGCAGTCACCAATTAGTGCTTGTGATCGTGCTCGGTGTGCTGAAGATCGTTGGCGGCGGCTTTGTCCGCGATGATCGATGACCAGGTCCACCAGCCAGCGATCGACATCGCTACAACCGTGTAGAGGAAAAGGGCAGACAGCATCTTTCCGATCGCACCGCCGGCGGTGACGTCATCAGCAGCGAACTGTTCGACTTCTGCTGGCGAAAACAGTGGTGCGTCAGCGGCAGCAGTGGTTTCGTGTGAAGCATGGTCGGACATTGGAGCGTCTTTCTCGGAAATTCAGCCCTGAAACAGGTCATCAACGTGCGGGGAGCATACCGCGCGAAAACAAAGTTGCGAATTTCCGCCACATTCTGCGGCCGGATTTTTCCAAATTGGAACGACACTCCGGGGAAAGTCCGGCATTTGCCACCGTTTGAGGCGGCCGACACTGGCTGGGCCTAAGCAATCCCAGGGGGGTTTTCGATGTCCAGGGCCGTTTCCGCAGCTCCTGTGGTGAAGCTCAGCTCCTGTTGGTTTAAAGGTTTGTCACATCAGCAATTTGGGTCTATCCGTCATTCCCGCGCAGGCGGGAACCCAGTACGTTGAAAGCTGGGTTCCCGCCTCCGCGGGAATGACGAACCCCTCTACTTCGTTGTTCTGACGGAGCACTAATACTGCTCGATCAGATATCGAATCAGATCAGTCGACGTAACGATCCCAACCAGCTTGTTCCCGTCAACAACAGGGATCGAATGGAAACCGCCGTTGGCGAGCGTCGTTGCGGCGTCGCGAACTGTGCCCGATGCTGGCATTGTCACTGGGTTCGTCTTCATCACATCGCGGAGCTTGTAGGTGTGGTCCAGGAGAGCATCCAGGCTTCGAACATCCTGGTTCCCGAATTCACCGAAACTAATTCGCAGAAAATCGGTCCACGACAACAGCCCCACGAGTTCACCGCCGCTGACGACTGGCAGGTGGTGAATGTTCGACTCTTCAAACAGCCGACGAGCCTTCGACAGTGAATCGCTTACGTCCAAAGTCACGACGGACTTGGTCATGACATGAGAGACAGGATCGTTCTTTCGCATGCGTGATTCCTGAACAGATGGTGGACGGAGTTGTTCGCGTCTGGAAGCCCTCTGCTTCCTGGTCTGCACAGCATGACCGCGAACGAGTCTCCGATTGAGAGAAGTCTCTGAATCTGTCATTGGCAACACGCGTGCCAGAACACAGTTTTCGCGAAGCGCATGCGTCGTGTGCGAAAACGCTACGTTTTGCCGACGTAACTCCGGCCACAGTCTCCGCATCCGCTGCACAGCGCGCGTGGGTGTCTCACTACGTGACACATGGGCGTTCGACTCAGGGAAGGCCAGAAGAAATCCGGGACGACACGAGGCGCATGCGGATTGCGGCTGAAAGGGAACTCTGGCGAGTTCCACTACAGTGGAGGACAGGAACGCTGGCGAGTTCCACTGCGGTGTCGGACGGAGATCAGACTTCGGAGAGGCGTTCTTTGGAATCGCCGAACTCTGACTTCTGAATGCCGAATTTGTCCATCAGTGACAGGTACAGACTGCACATCTTTCGATTGGGCTTGTCGAGATAGTCGAGGACTCGGCCCGTTTCGAGTTTGCCGCCGGCTCGGCCCAGAATGACGACAGGAAGTTTCGTTGCATCATGACTGCCGGTCAGCATGCTGCTGCAGTACATGATGGCCGAATTGTCCAGAGCCGTGCGTTCGCCTTCCTGGACGGCATCAAGTTTCTGAGCAATGTAGGCCAGCTGCTCAATGAAGAATCGATTCACCTTCAACCAGTCCTCGGATTCCTGATGAGAAAGAAGGTGGTGAATCATGTAGTCAACGCCAAGGTTCGGGAACCGCAGCGATGAATGGTCGTTGTTCAATTTGAGCGTACAGATGCGAGTCGCGTCGGTCTGGAACGCAAGAACCAGAATGTCGCACATCAAACGCATGTGTTCCGCGATGTCCTGAGGAATTCCGTCGGCAGGACGAGGAATATTCGGCTTGTCCAGCGCAGGACGCCAGCCCTGATACTCGCCTCGCTGACCGGCTCGGGAGATTCGCTGTTCCACTTCGCGCACGGAACTCAAGTATTCGTCCAGCTTCTGCTGATCGCGAGCACTGATCTTGCGTCGAAGGTCGTTGGCATCTTCCAGAACTGCGTCAAGGACGCTCTTGTCGGCCTTTGTCGCTTCATCGCGGAACAGGCGGTCAAACGCGAGAGAAGGAAAGACCTCCAGCGGCGTCGGCGTTGTTGGTGAACTCCATGAAATATGGCTGCTGTACAGCATGGAGTAGTTTTTGTGGACGGAAGGATTTGCCTTCTCACAGCCCAGCACCAGACTTGGAACCTTGGTCGTCTGGCCATACTGCTGAGCCAGCACCTGGTCGATGCTCGTGCCGCTGCGAATGCCGCCGCCGGCTTCCAAAGGTGCACCGCTCAGCAGATTTCCGGTTTGTGAACTGTGAATGTTCCCCTTCAGAGCTTCTTCGTTATAGAGCCCTTGAATGAACAGCATCTTTTCGCGGTAGGGATTCAGCGGCTCGAGGACTCGGCCGAGTTCCATCTCCTTACCAGCACCACGAGCCCACCAGTGATCTTTGTGAAATCCATTGCCGGAGAACAACACGGCAAAGCGTGTCGGCGCATCACCGGTCACCGCCGTGGTTCCCGCTTCCTGTCCCCAGACTCGCAGGGACTCCATCCACGGCAATGCCATGGAAACACCCAAACCTCGAAGCATCGTTCGTCGAGTTGTCAGGAAGGAAGACATGCGTGGACTCCGCGGGGAAGGATTTGAAGAGGCAGGACCGACGATTCTATCGAACTTCAATCGGCCGTACATCCAAATTCACCCAACTCCATGGAACCGAGTGCAGTCGCCACTTTTGGCAGGCCCTGGCTGCTGGCTGCTGGGCTTTCCGGCAGAAAGGACCCACTGTAGGTGACGCTTGCCGAGCGGCACTTCGCGGCCTCGCCGCGACCAGCGACCGAGGACGGTGCCATTGCCACAGTTGGTCAACGTGGA
>JAEUII010000390.1 GCA_016795145.1 Planctomycetaceae bacterium | reverse complement strand
GCGATTGTCCTCAATCGCTTCGCATTGTGTTTGATTGGAAACGGCTGAGGACAGCCGTTCTACAGTTTGGGTAGCACGTACGAAGTGCGTGAGCCGAAGGCGCCGGAAGCCGAAGAGTGAGCGTGGTCTTGCGGGATGAGGGTCAACCGTGAATTGGTTGTCTTCCCTTATGCTTCCGGCCGCTGCGCGTCACAGGCTTTGCCTGTGCTACCCGCACAATGTAGAGCGATTGTCCTCAATCGCTTCGCATTGTGTTTGATTGGAAACGGCTGAGGACAGCCGTTCTACAGTTTGGGTAGCACGTACGAAGTGCGTGTGCCGAAGGCGCCGGAAGCCGAAGAGTGAGCGTGGTCTTGCGGGATGAGGGGCAACCGTGAATTGGTTGACTTCCCTTTTGCTTCCGGCCGCTGCGCGTCACAGGCTGCGCCTGTGCTACCCGTACAATGTAGAGCGATTGTCCTCAATCGCTTCGCATTGTGTTTGATTGGAAACGGCTGAGGACAGCCGTTCTACAAAGGGTCATAGCGGTAGCCGACGCCGTGGACGGTTTGGATGAGTTTCGGTTCGCGGGGATCCGCTTCGACTCGTTTGCGCAGTTGGGAGATGTGCTGGTCGAGGGTGCGGCTGTTGGGGAAGTAGTCTTCGCCCCAGCCGAAGCGAAAGATTGTGTTGCGGTCGAGTGCCTTGCCGGCGTTCTCGTGCAGGATCTGGAGGATTCGAACGTCGCGCGGGCTGAGTTCGATGGTCTGATCACCACGTCGTGCACGAAGTTCCGCAGGGATGACCTTCAAGTCGCCCATTCCGAATTCTGCTGGCGCATCAGGCTGGCGGGCGTAACAGCGACGAGCGACCGCTCGGATACGAGCAATCACTTCGCGAACACTGAAGGGCTTGACGATAAAGTCGTCGGCACCGAGTTCAAAACCAACAAGACGATCAAACTCCTCCGCCTTCGCGCTGATGAAGACGATCGGAAGTTCCGGCTTGGTTGATCGGATGGCTCGGCACGTTTCGTAACCACTTCGGCCAGGCATCATGACGTCGAGGCAGACGAAGTCCGGAGACTCTTCTTTGAACAGCCGCAGAGCTTCATTTCCGTCCGGCGCCGCAACGACTCGGAATCCTTCGGACTGAAGAACTTCGACCAGTCCTTCACGCGTCAGGCGATCATCTTCGGCGACCAGCACTTTCATTCGAAGTACTCGCGATGAAAAGGAGTTTGTCTGTCCGCCGGCAACCATGTTGGCGAATCAGCAGCGAGAAGACTCTACCACGGAGCTGATGTCGCGGGAATCGAAGCGAGCGACTGCCAGAACTTACGACGGCGCGTAAAAAAACGTCGCAGAAAACTGCGACGTTCGTTGAAGTGCGCAAGACAGGACTTGAACCTGCATGGGATTTAACTCCCACTAGCTCCTGAAGCTAGCGCGTCTGCCAATTTCGCCACTTGCGCGGGCAAATTTGTGAGCCGAAGTCTACTCAGCTGAGACTCTATCGGCAACCAAGTGGTTCGGAAAAAACCAGGTTCGGGATTTGGGAATGCCGGAATACCGGCGCGGTTGGAGTTAGAGCGGTTTTGAGGGCCGGGGGGAAACGGGTTCTTGGTTCTTGGTTCTTGGTTGGAAACGCAGTGTTTTGGGTAGCACGTACGGAGTGCGTGTCCCGGAGGCGCGGGAAGCTGAAGTGTGGGGGTGGTATTGGCGGGATGGGGCTCGACCGTGAATTGGTTGCTTTCCCTTTTGCTTCCGGCCGCTGCGCGACACAGGCTTTGCCTGTGCTACCCGCACAATGTAGAGCGATTGTCCTCAATCGCTTTGTTTGCTGCTTTCAGAACCAGAAACGGCTGAGGACAGCCGTTCTACATTGGGTAGCACGTACGGAGTGCGTGTGCCGGAGGCGCGGGAAGCTGAAGTGTGGGGGTGGTATTGCCGGGATGAGGCTCGACCGTGAATTGGTTGCTTTCCCTTTTGCTTCCGGCCGCTGCGCGACACAGTCTTTGCCTGTGCTACCCGCACAATGTAGAGCGATTGTCCTCAATCGCTTTGTTTGCTGCTTTCAGAACCAGAAACGGCTGAGGACAGCCGTTCTACAAATGAACAACGCCCGGCTTGCCTTTGGAGGAAAGCCGGGCGTTGAGGTTTAGTTGGCGGCTGGGGGATCTTTAGCAAGATCCACTACAGCTAACCGGAACTCTTTGTCTCGAAGAGCATTAGTAGCGGTAGTGAGCTGGCTTGTATGGGCCGGTGACGGGAACGCCGATGTACGCGGACTGTTCCTTGGTCAGGGTTTCCAGCTTCACGCCCAGTTTGGACAGGTGCAGGCGTGCGACTTCTTCGTCCAGTTCCTTTGGCAACATGTGGACACCGATTTCGAACTTGTCGGTTTCGGTCCACAGAGCGATCTGAGCCATGACCTGGTTCGTAAAGCTGTTGCTCATCACGAACGAAGGATGACCAGTCGCACAGCCGAGGTTCACCAGACGGCCTTCTGCCAGAACGATGATCGCCTTACCGTTTGCATACACGTACTTGTCGACCGGGCCACCTTCATCGGCTGGGCCTTTGATTCGGATCTTGCGAATCGACTTGTTGTTGTTCAGATACGCAATCTGAATCTCCGAGTCGAAGTGGCCGATGTTGCACACGATCGCCTGATGCTTCATGCGGTCCATGTGTTCGCCACGGATCACGTCGATGTTACCAGTCGTTGTGACGAAGATGTCGCCGATTGCGGCGGCTTCGTCCATTGTTGTGACCTGGTAACCTTCCATGCATGCCTGAAGAGCACAGATCGGGTCGATCTCGGTCACGATGACTCGAGCACCCAGACCGTCCATTGCGTCGGCACAACCCTTGCCCACGTCGCCGTAACCGCAGATCACGACAACCTTGCCAGCAACCATCACGTCGGTGGCTCGCTTGATACCGTCTGCCAGAGATTCTCGGCAACCATACAGGTTGTCGAACTTGCTCTTGGTGACAGAGTCATTGACGTTGATCGCTGGAACAGCCAGCTTGCCAGCAGCGAACATCTGGTGCAGACGATGAACACCAGTCGTTGTTTCTTCTGACAGGCCTTTGATGCCTGGCAGCAGCTCTGGATACTTTTCGTGGACCATCACAGTCAGGTCGCCACCGTCGTCCAGAATCATGTTCAGAGGCTGGCCGTCCGGGAAGTACAGAGTCTGTTCGATACACCAGTCGAACTCTTCTGCGTTCATGCCCTTCCATGCATACACTGGAATTCCAGCGGCAGCGATGGCGGCAGCAGCATGGTCCTGAGTCGAGAAAATGTTGCAGCTTGACCACTGCACTTCGGCACCCAGAACCTTCAGCGTTTCGATCAGGACTGCTGTCTGAATGGTCATGTGCAGACAGCCAGCGATGCGAGCACCCTTCAGAGGCTTGCTGGCACCGTATTTTTCCCGCAGAGCCATCAGGCCCGGCATTTCAATTTCCGCAATCTCGATTTCCTTGCGCCCAAGTTCCGCCAGTTCAATGTTGGCAACCTTGTATGGCATCGAGGACACAGTGCTCATGCAACTCTCTCTTCACAAAAAGACAAAACGTTAGATCCCTGCGGGCAGTCCGAAAGTCAGCACGGATGTTAACTGCATTTTGCACTGAATGAACAGTGAAAAGGGCCTGATAATTCACTTGCCAGCCTCGGGAAACTCAGTGTTTCGCCACTTGCCGGCGCAGAATCCGGGGAACAGGTCGTTTGAGGGTCGTCTTGAGACTTTACGGCATCCAATGGTCACGTCTCCCACGTCATGGAGTCGCGAACGCTCGCGCCTTTGCGAAGCCATGAACAAGGAACACGTCCTGCGACTTCAGCGAAGTTCAGGGCCATCGATCGCGGCTGGCAAGTCACCGGTTACTTCGCAGGCCTGCGTTGAGCTTCTTCCCGAATCACCGTGAGAAGAGAGTTTTTGCCGGTCACATCCTGACCCAGTTCCCAGATCATGACGCCGCCGAGCCCCTTATCCTTTGCCATGCGAGTTTTTCTGCGGATGGTCTCCGGCCCGTTGAAATAGACGCCATCGTGTTCATCGAAGCCTGGTTTGACTTGATCCGCCAGCTCCGCCCACGTCAACGCTTTGTTCCGGTCCGATAGACTGCGACCGTAGAACGGAACGCCAAGGTTGATTTGATCGGGAGTTGCTCCAAGTGTGATCACTTTTTCAATGTCTGCCTGAGCCGCTTCGAACGTTGAATGCCGACCGTCGTGGTCATACGACATGATGTTGACGGCATCCACTGCCTCCAATCCTTTCGAGGGAATAGTCTGCCAGCTTGCCATCGTTACCGACACCTGAAGTCCATGCGAATGAAGTGACTCGGCCAGTTCGATCAGGAGCTGTGCATACGCCCCCTGCTCCGCTTCGTTTTGAGGGTGTTCCCAGTCGATGTCGATACCGTCAAGTCGTTTCTCGAGGCAGGTGGCTCTCACGGATTCAATGAAACGTTTCCTTGCCTGAGTGGACGTCGCCATTGGTCCGAATCCGGAGGAACGATCCCAGCCGCCGATGCAAAGAACCAAGCGAACTCGATGGGTTGTCTTGAAGCTCTGAAGCCGGGACCAAGGAGCATTCCTGAGTCGATCGAGGGACAGCGAGCCGTCCGGAGACACCTCGGCGGAAAAGAGATAGAGGTCGGTCAGTACTTTGCACGGTGAAAGATCAAAGTCGGACATGCGGTAGTCCGGCAGGTAGCCCACGATTCGGAATTCGTTGCTGGCGGGGCCTTGGTCCTGAGACATTGCGGTCGGCGTGAGCACAGTCAGGGCAACGGCAGCGATAAACGCGACGGGTTTCATGGAGTTCGCTTTGCAGGAAGCGGTGCGCGCATCGAAACGCTGCGAGCGATCGCGTTCAAAGATCAGCCATCGACATCATCGAGGAGATCGTCGATGGAGGGGCTGAGCCGTTCCAGGGCGGCGGGATTATTCGACAGGTCTTCAACGATGGCGTAGCGACCATCCCACCAACGCATAAAGTCCACTTTGCGGCAGCGGTCGCTGCAGAACGGAGCCGACTTCGATTCAGTCGGGTCGACCGGTTTCGAACACACCGGGCAGGTCATTGGCTGGATCACGGACGGTTACTCAGCGTTTTTTCTTCTTGCTGGAGTTGTCTTCTTCTTCGAAGTCATCGAAGTCGTCCAGTGGTTCTTCGTCGAACATCTGTTCGCCGGAATCTGCGTCGTCAGAATATTCTTCTGCGTCTTCACCCGCTTCTTCGTACTCTTCTTCGTCAGCTTCCTCTGCCGCAGGCTTTGATTTGCCACTGGCCTTAGAAGCGGCAGGGGCGATTCCGGCGGGTGCTCCCGCCATGGCGGCAATTGGCATCAATCCTGGGAAGATCAGCACGGCAAAGGGAAGGATCCCGATGACGAGTCCGCCGAGGAACGTCAGAATGAAGATGACCCACATAACAGCCGAAACTCGGGCCCCGTCCTGCAGCATCCCAGCGCCGAAAAGAGACCAGAGCATCGCGGCAACCAGACCGTAGGCTGGCAGTGCGGCAAGGAATGAGGCGAGAACATATTGCTTCTTGGTCATCGGCTCGCTCGGAATGCGGGTGAGCAGAAATAGACAGACGTATCGGACTTATCGACATCGTAAGAAGCAGGATTCACGGTCCGCAACAGGCCAGTTGAGACTTTGCCGGGATCGGGGCGATGTGACGAGTCACAGAAAAACTCCGCTTTCGGCCGATTTCCACGAAAATTCGGGTCGTAACGGTTATCGTGGTCGTCAACTCGACGTTCGCCTCACGCAGGTGAAAGCGACCTGAGGCGGCTTCGGAGGCCAGTTTTGCCTCCATCGCTTCGTTTTTTTGGCGGCAGGGCGCGAGCCGTCCGGTGAGACTGCGTTTTGGATTCACCGGGCGGATTGGGCCGTTCCGCTATCAAATCCTTCACAGTGTTGCCCGGCCGACATTCCGCGAGCCGGGAGCCATGAAGAATTTGAGCGATTCCTCTACAGTGCATGGACTGAATGCGGACTGTCGGCCGGCGGTTCCGTTTTCAGAAGCAGAGCGTTCTGAATTCTTGCACGGTTTGAGCAGGGAAAGATCTGAGGAAGATCATGGCACAGGCAATTGTCGATCCTGGTGAGTTGCGTCGATTCGCTCAGATGCTTCGAAGATTCAACGAAGAGCTGAATGAGAAGTCTGCTGCCGTCGCAAGTCAGCTCAGCCATCTGGGGCAGACGTGGCGCGACCAGGAGCATCTTCGGTTTTCGGAAGAGTTTGTTGCCAACATGAAGGCTCTATCGAGGTTCGTGGATTCGAACGAGCAGTTTATCCCCTACCTGCTTCGGAAGGCTCAGCTGGTTGAAGAGTATCTGCAGCAGCAATAGTCTGTGGCGGAAGGTGAAACAGCAGAAGCCAGTTGAGCGGTGATATCATGGGCAGGTCAGCGAACGTCACTTCGACCGATGCGATCCGGCAGTTTGCCGCAGCGGTACTTGCGTTTCAGGAAGAAGCGAGGATGTGTTTAACGGTGCTGGATAGTCAGCTCCGACACATTCTTTTCTGGCTTGAACAGGATCGACCGCAGTTCTGGAAGCGTGAAATTGAAAACTGCAGTCGGGACATGACGGAAGCTCGCGTGCGCCTGCATCAATGTCGCATGCGGCGACTTGGCGATTTTCGACCGTCCTGCATCGAAGAAGTGAAGGCACTTGAGCAGGCCAAACGCGACATGGAATTTGCTCAGATGCAGGTTCCACGGGTAAAGCGATGGCATGCCGAAGCGACGCATGAAGGCAATGAGTATCGTGGCAGAGCAGCTCAACTGGTTCAGGCCATCGAACGTGATGTGCCTCGACTTCTGGCATTGCTGGCGTTCACGCTTGATCGACTGGAAGCTTATGCAACGGTCTCGGCAACACCCGATGTCTCTGCGGACGCATCGTTCCTGGAAAGTCTGACAGCGGACGTTGAAAAGATGCTGAAAGAACTGGAAGGGAAATCTGCGGGCGAGCAGGATGAAAAGTCTGAGACTGCGCCGGTGGATTCGACTTCGACTGGCGATTGCGATTCTGACGACCTGGGAAGCCGGGCTTGAGGGGACGCTCGGTTCGGCGGAGCGAACCGCGACTCTGTTGTTGTTTGCTCCGCAAACAGAACGCCGAGTGATGCTGTAGATCAGGCGGGATGCGGGTTGGCGGATGGATAATGAAGAATGCGCCTGGTTCGGCGGAGCGAACCGCGACTATGTCGTTGTATGCACCGCCAACCGAACCCCGGGAGAGGCTGGAGCTCAGGCGGGATGCGGGTTGGCCGTGGGATGAGGAACAATTC
Source organism: Planctomycetaceae bacterium (assembly GCA_016795145.1). Lineage (GTDB taxonomy): Bacteria > Planctomycetota > Planctomycetia > Planctomycetales > Planctomycetaceae > SXXK01. Next base: position 38 of record JAEUII010000390.1, on the reverse strand, counting down.
GCCAGGTTCGACGGAGCGACCCGCGACGAAGTCTTTGT
>JAEUII010000293.1 GCA_016795145.1 Planctomycetaceae bacterium | reverse complement strand
TGCGGTTCCGGCAGCTCTTTGAGTTTCAGTTCTGCACGAATCGCGTGCTGCAGTTGTTCTGTGGGGGCGCGGCCGCTTCCTGTCAGAAGTCGTTTGATCTGGGCCGGAGTGAACGTCACAACTGGAATTTCAAACGCTGCGATCGCCGCCAGAATCGCTCCCCGCGCATGGGCCAGCAGCAGCGAAGACTTCAGGTTCCTGGTATTCGAAAAGACCTGCTCGATCGCCACAGCTTCCGGTTTCAGCTCTTCAATCAACTCCCGAATTCCGGTGGAGATTTCGAACACACGCTTATGCAGCGGTGTTTGCTTTGTTGATTGAACCACACCACCTTCGCGAAGCACTGGTCCTCGCCCCGTCCGTTCGATCAGTGCATAACCAGTACGCGCGAGGCCAGGATCGATTCCTAGATACTTCGCGTGCTTTGCGAGTGTGTTCTGGGGCCGAACTTGCAGCGTCATTGTGGCGACTCATTTCCGGAAACAACGATCAAAGTTGCGTTACGATGTCCGAATCTCGCTGGACCGCTCCAGCAGAACGGAAGCGTTAGCACAGATTGCTTCACCACGGCCGACAGGCCCGACATGTTCACCAGACTTCGCCTTCACATTGATGCGTTCTTCCTCGACCTGAAGGAGCTCGGAAAGACGAGTTCGAATTCGAGGCTTCCAGAGCAGCATCCGAGGCCTTTCTGCATGAATGGTGCAGTCGAGATTCAGCAGAGTCCATCCGGCATCTCGAAGGCTGTTCCAGACATGCTCCAGCAGCCTGCCGCTGTCCGCATTTCGCCAGCGCTCGTCGGTGTTTGGGAACCACTCACCAATATCGCCGCGTCCGCTTGCTCCCAGCAACGCATCAATGATCGCATGCAGCAGGACGTCCGCGTCGCTGTGTCCATCCAGTCCGAATTCCGCATCCGAAACATGAATGCCGCCGAGGATCAGTGGGCGCCCCACGATGGTTCTGTGTGTGTCGTGGCCTTCACCAATTCGAATTGTGCGGTTCATGAGTCATTGCCCGTCAGAAAAGACAATGGAGTTTTAGCGGCTGAGGCGCATGCTTAGTACATCAATTGTCCGAGTCTCACAGCATTCAGACCGGCGACGTCGGACAGTCACACACGAACGCCAGCGGCAAATGGCCGGAAGTTCGGCAAATCGTGCCGAAGAAAGCAGGAGTTTTCCTGCTCGGAAGCCAGGATCGTCGTCCCTGGCGTTTTGTCGAGATGTTCAGTCCATGCTGCCGTTGACCTTGAAGTGAGTCGTGACCTAGTTTCCCGATTCCGCTTTTCCCGAGGTGACTCTCTTCCACTGACCATTCATCGCCCTGCTCTTCAAAATTCGGACATTCATGGCATTTCTTTTTCGCAGTGTCGCTGTGTCTCTGCTGCTCGCCCTGGCGGGCTGCCAGTTTCTCACTGCGCCTGCGACGGGCTGGTTTTCTCGGGACAAACCCGATAGCGCGGATGCATCAGGGCTGGAAGTTGCTGATGCGAGTAAGTCACGATCTGCTGACTCCGGACTCAGTATCACACTGAAGATGGTGCGACTGGAGGCGAGCATTGTGACTCGCCCTGCCAATGATGTTCTGACTCGACAGCTTGTCTGGGAAGAACTCGACGAAAGTGGCTTGATGGCGCCCACTGCTCGTCAGCGATTGAACAGCGATGGGTTTCGGCTTGGCGTGGCAGGAAGCACAACTCCCTGGGCCGTTCAGAGTCTTGCTAGAGACGCCATGACAGTGAATCGGAATGATGGTGAAGCGGGTGCGCCTGCGAGCCAACTGCATTTTTCCGGCAACGCTCCTTTGGGGCCGGCGTTCACTCTGATGCCGAATGGCAAAAGTCTTCTGGAACTGCAAAGTGACCTCGATGAGGCTCGCCTGCCACTGGACCGGATTCCGCAGCTTGCCTCCCTGCGTGACCGGGAATCACTCAAATGCGTCTTCGAAGTTTCCGTGAAGGAGCTCTCGGATGACTGGGTGATCCTGAATGTGCTTCCCATGATCTACACGGGAAGTACGACGCAGCGGTTCACGGTTCAGCAGGGTGCTGAATCTCTGCCTGTGCGTCAGAATGTTGTTCGCCTCTTTGATCAGCAATTCACAGTAAAGATGCTGTCCGGCGAAGTCGCTGTTATTGGACGGTTCATATCACCGGAGGAAGATGCGTGGACTCTGGGAGATTTGTTCTTCCATCCAGACGGAAGCACCGGCGGACCTGAACGACTGCTGATGATTCGAATGGCCGGCGTGGAGCAGGTCAAAGGCCAGAGTGATCCAGGATTTCGACTCCAGTGACCGAAAGCTCCACTCCAACTCAAAGTCCGCTGCTCAACATCGTCCTGTACCAGCCGGAGATTCCGCAGAACACGGGGAACATCGGACGCACGTGTGTCGCGATCGGTGCGCGACTCTGGCTGATTCGGCCTCTCGGTTTTCGCGTCGATGATAAGTCACTCCGCCGAGCCGGCATGGACTATTGGCAGCATCTTGACTGGGAAATGGTCGACAGCTGGCAGGACGTGACAAAGCGTCTTCCCGATTCGCAGGTTTGGTGTTTGACCAAGACCGCGACTCGTGTTGTATGGGACGCCGCATTTCGACAAGGCGACATTTTGCTGTTCGGAAGTGAATCGCGCGGTCTGCCCGCCAGTATCCTTCAGGAGTCGTCGACTCGAAATCTGAAGCTGCCGATGCATGATCTGGTCCGCAGCCTGAATCTC
>JAEUII010000235.1 GCA_016795145.1 Planctomycetaceae bacterium | reverse complement strand
AGTCAGCCCAATTCTGTTGTGCGGCAGACCAACATGAGCGGTACCGACGAAGATTCGAATGCGTTTTACGGTGAATCAGGTCCCGTCCGGCGGAACAGCCTTCTTTGGATCGAACATTCGGAGTTCGTCAGCAGAGTCTGGTAGATCAGTGACCGTCCAGTCGCCGTAGTACCATCCGTCGTAGAACACCAGACCATCAATGATCTCCAGAGCGAATCCGTTCTGCTCGTCAAACTTGATGTCTGAGTGATACGTCGTGTGGAAAAAGGGAAACGGACCGAATGTTGGTCCAGGTTCCCCCCAGCCGTTCATGTCTTGGTCTCTATTCCTGCGCCCATGAAACAATCGAAGAAAGGCCATTTCACTTCGCCTCCTTCTGACAGTCCGGACAGATGCCGAGATGCGTGAACCAGTCCGTCAATCGGGCCTTCTTGTCCGCTGGATCGACAGGGGCGGAAGCCGCGTCGAAGGATTGCACTTCGGTCACTTCTTTCCAGTCGCTTGGGATTTCATTGATTCCATCGCAGATGTCGGTGTCACAGTTTCGACATGCAAGACGAATTTGTCCCGTCATGAGCATTGCTCCTCAGAGAACACCATGCGTGTTAAACCTCTCGGAGAAACCGTTACACGCCACCGGCTTCGACAGAGCCATAGCAAGACTCAATCGATGCCAGAGGTTCTGCGTCTACTCGGACGTTTATGGTGGAAAAGATCGTTGGTCGCCCGTGCATGTTGACATGCTGATGCGAGTCACCGGTGTTGTTCTGGCATAACATGACAGGCCGCGCAAGAAACCGCGGCTTTGAACGGAAAATGACGTCAGGTGATCGCGGTTCGACTATGGACTTGGCTGACCATGTGGGCTCTGACGTGATCAGAGTCAGACCGAGATTCGTTCCACGATGTTCCTCGTAACAGTTCGTTGGCGACGGTCGTAGAGTCGTGTTGTCCGAGGATCACTGTGGCCTGCCAAATTCTGGACGTCTTCCAGCGGAACGCCGGAACTCAGCAAATCAGTGATCGTTGTCACACGCATCGAATGGGGTGACAATCGCGGAGGTAGGTGATTTTTTCGGCAACGGCGTTTGAACATGCGAGCGATATCACCGGGACTCATGGGACGTGAATTCAGCGTTCCTGTTCGGCGATTGGCCGTCACAAAGAGCGGCGACTTCCTGTCAGCAAGCGTGGCGGCAGTCAGGTATTCCTGCAGAAACAGTTGCAGGTCATGACGACACGGGATTTCGCGGGACTTCCCGCCTTTCTCTTGGAACCGAAGGCAGAACTGTGTTCCGACATCGTAGAAGTCCCCGGCCTGCAATGATGCAATGGCACCGACTCGCACGGCCGTGTAGATCAGGATACCGATGATGGCTCGATCTCGAAGGCCTACAATGCCTGACGTGTCGATGGATCGAAGCAGCTTGCGAGCCGCAGCCACGCCGATTTCCGGCGTCTTGCCTTCGATCACCTGCAGTCGTTCCCCGCGAACCGACGCCGCTGGGTTCAGCAGAACTGCATGCCGGCTGACCAGGGTGTCAAAGAAATGCCGCAATGCCGCGAGATGCAGTTTCTTCGTGGCCGCGGCGAACGGCAGTTGGTCGAGGAACTCGCCAATGTCACGCGGCGTCACCATCGTCAAAGTCTGCTGACGTAGCTCGCAGAAGCGAAGAAACCGATGGACGCAGTGTCGGTAGTTTTTGCGAGTCGATGGGTTTCGCAATTTGCCGTAAATGAATTCTTCATAGGCAAACTGAGCTGCTGGTCCGGCAGCCGCAACCAATGTCGGCACTTCGCTTGGCTTGCCATGTAGTTGCGTGGCTTGACGAGGATCTCTTCGGTCTACTGCGTATTCCATTTTCTCCTTCAGCAATGCGGTAACAGAACGAGCATTCCATTGCCGCGGTCAACCACCGGTATCTTCTCTGTGGTGTTTTCAGGTCGTCAGTTCTTTACGCCTGACAACGTCCTTTGTCTGGCACAAATCTGCAATCTTGGCAAGTGGCTTTTCGGGCGTGTTACAACATCTGCTGGCTGACAGCCGTGAACGTGTTTCGCAGGAATTGCAGCTCCAATTCAGTCAGGATTTGAGATGGCATCGATAGCCGCAACTTGCGGTCAGGATAGACGCTTAACGAGATGCCACTCTGGTGCATCGCGGCGGTGATAGCTTCTGGATTCCATCGCTCAGTTTGTCTCGGTTCCACCAGAAGAATCCCACAGTCCATCGAAGTGGAAGCCACGGGGCACCAAGGACTGTCTTGCAGCAAGTCAGCCACGTTCTGCCGGTTGGCCTGCCGAAGGGCGAGCGAGTCGGTGATTGTGTTCAGGGCCTTTGAGGCGGCACGTAATGTTGAATTCGCTGTCAACAAAGGCAGAACATTCACCGTTTCAGAGTACTTCTGCAGGCGTTCCGTTCGGAGTTCCTGAGAAAAACGCAGCAGCGGATCATGACAATCGGAGGTGGTATCACTGTTCATTGCCAAACTGGCAAATTGCTCTGTCGTCAGGCCGTTTCCAGTCAACGCGACTCCCAATGGCAAGTGGGCCTGCAGCCATTTATGACATCCGGCGATGAAGACATCGCAGCTATCGATGATGTCACTAACGGGAATGTGCCCCAGAGCTTGAGCACCATCCACAACGGCAAATCGCAATGAGTGAAGACTTCTGAGTTGCCTGAGCAACGGGGCGACGGCAAGGCGAATTCCAAGACTGCTGACTGCAGGAATGAACAGTCCGTCGCAATCGTGGTGAAGGAACTGTGACTGAAGCACCTCGTTGAGTTCCTGCGGAGACGCATTGCCACGGATCGCGAGGTCTTTCAACTCAGCGATAAGAATTCTTCCATGATGTTTCTGAGCTTCTTCGTTGGCAATTTGCTGCCACGCGGGCCAGTTGAGGTCCGTCGTCAGAACACTGCGGCATTGACGAAACATGAGTCGACAGGCTGTTCGCACAAATCGAGCCGACTGGCTGGCTACAAAGACACGGTCCGCGTCGCGCGTTCCTAACGCGAACGCCATTTGCTCATGAAGCCGATGACTGCCATTCCAGCAACTCAGTTCAGGAAACTCGCGTTGTCGTTGTTCCGTCCAGACTCTGGCTCCGTGCTGCAAAAAGGGAAGTGAGCACAGGTACGGATCTTCAAAGGCAAGTCGAGCAAACTCGCACTCCACCTGCATCGCTGCGGGACATGCCTGTCCCTGCCGAGCTGTATCCATGTAGATCCGCATTGGGGATGCGTCCGCCTGTGCACTTCCTGCAACGCCATCGAGTCGGACTCGATAGTGGCATCGCGATCGTAATGCTACAGACGGAATTGATCCAGCAGATCTTTGTACGCCGTGCAATAAACGCCAAGTTTCTCCCACTGCTGTTCGGCGTCACGGATCGCAGTCACATTGAAATCCAAAACAAACCGCTGAGTTCGCAAGTTGTCCTCAGCAAGTGACTGAGTTCCCACAGCCAATTGACCGTAGATGCCAATGTCTTTGACCAGCTCCGGTTCCTTCTGCAGGTCTGAGATTCGTGCGAGACGAATCCAAATCCCATGAACAGACTGCTCATGAATCCACTGCCGAAGTTCTTCAACAGGGAGATCCTGATCCTTTGGCCACAACTGATCAGCGATCAGTACGATTCGTTCGATGGTGACTACGTGGTCATCGATCAACTGGAAGTTGAATTGCATGCTGCCGGTTCCAGCAGCATCTTGCCAATACTTCGGATGCCGCACCACAGCAATTGAGCGATAGTGAAAGACCGTCGGGTCCCTCAGGAGCATTTCATAAGCCAGTCGCCATGTTTCGGTGTCAACGAACACGACTTGGCCATCTCCCAGTTCCGTGCAAGTGGCAGCCATCTCAGCAAGGTATTTGAGAGCGAGATCTCGGTACACCTTGTTGAATCGCTGGCTGATCTTCAGCAACTGCTGAGAAATCCGCTGATACCGCTCAAACACGTCCGGGTCATGCGATAGGTAGAATGGCGTTTCGAGCAATCCAGTTGTTGACTCGTCGCGTTGACCTGTTCGCAACACGAGCATTCCGACGATGACACTCAGCAGCAACGCCGCCCAGAGAAACTGCACCGCCGGTGCTGCCCACATCGCCAACGCTGCGGAAACCAGACAGCAAACGACAAGCAGCAAGAGTGCTATCATTCTCATTGAATTCTTCGTTCGTTTTTCAGCCATTCGCCGAAAGTACGACAGTTTTCGACGAAGAGCAAGCCCCTGGCTAATTTCCAATGCGCCGCCGTTGGTAATCTGCCAACGAATCGCTCGATTGAACCTCACAAAGAGGAGCGGGCATAGGGTCAGAAATCTTGACTCTCCGAGGGATTTCAGGCACTGTCACCGGGCTCGGTGAAACAGCAACAGGCTCTGCTGGGAAGCAACCTGCGAGGGATAACCGAGTCAAACGTCGGAGTCCGCTCCGCAGGGGAACGGCACTGTCGAGCCCTCACCGGTTCCCAGTTCCGTTCCCCACTTTTGCTCTTATTCGTTTTCTCCCCCAAAGGTTCCGCCGCGCGGTCCGGCAGCAAATTGACCGCACCTTAAACCTAGACTTTTCAGCCCCGCCCGCGATATGCCAGCAGTCGAAGTGCGTTGAGTACGACGAGCAGCGTCGAACCTTCATGAAGTAAAACTGCGGGGCCAAGCCGCAGCCCGAGGATCGTCGCTGGAACCAGAAACGCAACCATACCCAGACTTAACCACAGATTCTGCCTGATGATCTGGCTTGTTTGTCTGCTCAGCCCAACTGCAAACGGTAGATGGTTCAGGTCATCAGCCATCAAAGCAACATCCGCTGTTTCCAGTGCCACGTCAGAGCCAGCTGCACCCATGGCAATGCCAACTGTCGCATTGACCATCGCAGGTGCATCATTGACGCCATCGCCGACCATGGCCACGCTCACATTTTCGCTGAGCTTTTTAATTGCCTTGACCTTGTCGTCAGGCATTAAGTCCCCCATTGCTTCATCAAGGCCGACTTCCTTTGCTACGGCATTGGCGACCTGTTGGTTGTCTCCGGAAAGCATGGTCATTTTCTTGAGGCCCAGCTTTCTTAGTCGAGAGATCACGTTTCTGGCCGAACTGCGAGGAGTATCCATCAGCCCCAGCACACCAAGGTATTGGTTTCCACGAAGCACGATCATTGTCGTACGTCCGCTGGCCTTGAGGGCATTTAGTGAATCCAACAGCGGAGCAGGGATCGTTGGGCTATTCGTTTCTGCGAACAAAATCTCCTTCCCGATGGTCACGACCTGCCCGTCCACAATGGCATTCACGCCGCGACCGGTAATGCTCTGCGCGTCATGGGCTTCCATTGTAGGCAGATTCTGCAACCGAGTTCTGCCGCCAGATACTACCGCAGCGGCTAAAGGATGGTCGCTCAGCAATTCCACCGCAACAGTGACGCTCATCAGTTGAGTTTCGGACACACCTTCGGCACAGACCACGTCAGTGAGACGAGGTTTCCCTTCCGTCAATGTTCCAGTCTTATCAAAAGCAATGATCTGCACCTTGCCCAGAATTTCCAGAGGAGCACCGCCCTTTACAAGCACCCCACCTCGCGCCGCACGCTGCACTGGGTGTCGAAATAGCCAACGCACACGGACTGGCTGCCACCAATACAGCCATAGCCCGATAAAATGACTTGCTAAAGGTTTCGTCTATGACCGTCCATGCGAACAGCAGCAAGATAACCAATACAAGTACCGCTGGAACAAACCGGCTCTCGAACTTGTCTGTCAAACGCTGCGTTGGGGACTTTTGGGTCTCGGCTTCGTTCACCATCTGAACAACTCGGGCCAGCGTTGATTCGCTCGCGAGCTTTGTGACCTGAATCTGAAGTGCACCATTATTGTTGATGGATCCTGCAAACACACGATGGGCTGCATCAAGTCGTTCCGGATGGACGGCAGCCTGCTGGGAATCTGCAACCGGGCGTTTATCGACCGGAACACTTTCCCCGGTAATTGGAGCCTGATTGATGCTGCTTTCGCCTTTGATGACAAATCCATCTGCCGCAAGGCGTTCGTTCGGCTTGACGACGACAATGTCGCCAACCTGAAGCAGTTCAACTTGGATCTCCTGCGTTTTGCCGTCACGAAGAACTAACGCTGTCTGTGGTGCAAGTTGTGCTAACGCCTCTATGGCCCGCTTGGCACGGCCCATCGCAAAATGCTCCAGAGAATGCCCGAGGCTAAACAAGAACAGCAGCAACGCTCCTTCAGCCCACTCCCCGAGGCTCGCTGCACCTATGGCCGCAACCAGCATCAGCAAATCAATTTCAAACCGGCCGGCAACGACGCTTTTGAACGCCTCTCGAAAGGTGAAATACCCACCGAAACAGTAAGCTGCAAGATACAGGCACCACGGCAGCCATGAATTTGCGTTTGTAAACGTTGATATGGCCCAGCCTGCAAAAAGCAGACAGCCACAAATGAAAACAAACGCTAACTCCCATTGTTCACCTACGAGACTTCCGTGAGTGTGCGGGTGCTTGCGGTCGTGTGATTCGGTAGCTTTAGCTATCGCAGCGGACCTTGCAACATCAACTGCCGCCACCGGCTCATCAATGAGTCGAACTCCGATGTTTCGCAGTTTCCTGTGAATCTCGTCGGCTTCTAAAACCCCACGATCGAACTCGATTCTCAGTATTCCTGCTGGAGAAAAAGAGACGTCCAGAATTCCTTCGATCTGTTTCGCTCTCAATTCAAGCGTAGCGGCCTGCCGTGCATGCATCGTTTCAGAATCCAGCAGCAGATGGCCGTACCGCTTGTCCAATTCCGCTCCAGCACGCGTTGCCAGTTCTCGTACCTGGCCAAGTGTCAGTTGAGCGGGATCGTAGTGGATACACAGCTGGCCGACACCTTTCGAACTGTTGTCGGCAAGATGGGCCTTTTCGATTCCATGTTTGGCTGTCAACAAATTGCTCAAACGCCGAATGCACGCATCACGAGTATCTGCGACAGCAGGCAAAATTATCGCAATTTCAATTTTGGCCGTTTTTACCATCGTATCCTACTCGTTCTACGGAGCATTGGGCTGAGGATGTCGACGGCAGAATTACAATCACGAACTGGCCGCTTTGAATCCACTGATAGTGAAATGCTGGTTGAGCTAATGTTTGTGATCGTCGTGGCTGTGCTCTCCCTCATGTTGGTGCTCAATCTTGCCGGAAAATGACTTGCCGTCGATCATGACAACAAGTTTCGCCGAAGCATCGTGGTCATCAAGGTCTTTGGCGAGTTCTTCATCCTTGATCGAGAAACGCGAGGACTTACCTTCAGGATCAGTCACTTCCCGTTCCGCCAGAAGTTTGAACTGTTCAGCGTTCCCGTCGTGCGAGATATTGATTGCCAACTCTGTGGCGTCAATCGAGACTGCGGTTTTCGCAGAACTGTCAAGAATGTAGACCGTGATGCTGCCTGCTTCGCCATGCACAACTTCAGCATGGAATTCTTCATTGCCCAGTTCGACGAGATCGCCGTGGTGAGGGCCTTCACTCGGATGAGCGTGTCCTTCATGGCCATCGGTTTCTGGCGGAAGTTCCGTGATTGTATTGCCGGTAGGAGTAGAGCCAGATTCGCTGCAGCCAATTGATTGTGAAAGCAAGAGGCCGAAGGTCGGAATGCAAAACACAGCCAAGGATCGTCGTATCGACTTACGAAATTTCATGATGTACTCTTTCAAAGATCTGAAAAAGGAAGACTCGTGCTGGCAACACACCAGCACGAGTTCCCACAAGCATTAGTCGTTAGCACCTCAGAATTACGGGTGAGTTTAGTATCATGCGGCCTTCGTATATGATTTCGATTCGTCGCTGATCCGACCTTCACTCAGAACGAGCCGTCGCTTTGCCCGTGCCGCAGCGGTCAGGTCATGTGTCACTGTGATGATCGTGCGTCCCTCAGCATAGCAGTCGTCGAATGCTTTGAGCACCACTTCCCGACTGCTCGGATCGAGGTTGCCCGTTGGTTCGTCAGCAAGGATAATTTGAGGGTCGTTCACCAAAGTTCGAGCCAATGCCACTCGCTGTTGCTGGCCCACGCTCATTTCGGACGGCTTGTGATGCAGTCTCTCGCCAAGTCCAAATCGTCGTAAAACTTCAGACGCCAGACGCCATTGGTCAGACGGCGACACTCCGTTCAACCCCAGAGGAACCTGAACATTTTCCACGGCTGTCAGGTAAGGAATCAGATTGAACGTCTGAAACACAAACCCCATTCTTTCTCGCCTTATTGCCGCACGCACATCGATCGTCTGATCATAAATGGAGTGGTCATCCAGAAGAATCCTTCCAGACGTGGGTGTCAACATGCCCCCAAGCAGGGAAAGCAAAGTTGACTTGCCACTTCCACTGGGCCCAACGACGGCAACGTATTCTCCACTGGCAATCACCAATGCTTCACATTCAAGAGCAGTGACGGTCTGTCCGTGGCGACTATATGTCCTTTTCACGTTTTCGAGTTGAATCATGAACTACACCTCCTGAAAACAAAGACAAGGGTCGAGTTTTGCCGCCTGCCGAGCTGGCCAGTACGCCGCAAGAACTGCAAGTGCCGTTGCTGCACCAACAGACATCACGGCCAGCCCAGGCAATGGCACGACAGTCACACCTGCCCATTGCGGACCGGCGATGATGGCAGTCACAAGTCCAATGCCGCAGCCGATTGTGCCCGCGACAAGTCCAAGGACCAGAGCCTTCGCCAGAAATAGTCGCTTGACGAAACCGGGCGTTGCTCCGATTGCCATCAGTGTACCGATCTCGCGTCGCCGTTCACGGACATTCGCCGCAATCGCACTGGCCAGACTCGCACCACCAACAACCACCAGAATTCCCAGCACGAACCAAGACGTCCCGGACATCAAACGATTGACACCAACCTGAGTCTGCACGACTTGAGAAACAGTCACTACTCTGGCATTCGGCAGCAGTTTGCTGAGTTCCGGAACGAGATCTCCGGCAGCATCTTCACAACAGCCGATCACTTCGATCGCACTGACGACTTCGCCGGACTTCGCAAGTTCCTGAACTGTATGCAGGTGCGCGAAGACACGGGAATCATCTACGGTTCCCGTACGAGTGAGAGTTCCCAGAACAGTGAATTTCCCACCCAGAAGTTCAACCGTGTCGCCTTCAGAGAAGGCAGATTTGTCAGCGACTTCGGCACCGAGAACGATCTGATCTTTTCCAAGAGACTCTATTGACCGAGTCGTGTTCAGAGACTCCGGCGTCTTGTCCGCTTCGGACGGTTCGTGACTGGCCTTTTTGCATCCGTCGTGCTTCTTTGGAGTAAACAAAGCGGCCGTTTGCCACGCCTGTTGAGCCGTAAATTCACTCTGCGGCAGTATACCTGTCAGAGTGACTTCGAGGCCGCCCAGATTGCCGGGAATACTCAGCTTCGGAGTGACTTTTTCGACGCCCGCCAATCCAGCCATCAACACTTCAGTGACATGCTCTTCTGGCAGCGTCTGGCCATTGCGATCCGCTGCGTAGTAGTTTTGCAGTGATGCGTCTTTGGGGAGGATTAGAATATTGGCTCCCAGGCTCGACAGTTGTCGTGAAACCTCCTGCTCAGAATGAACGGTGACATGTCGAATTGCCACCAGCGCAGCTACACCCAGCAGGATTGCAATACTGCTGGACACGACTGACCAAGGTCGCTCCCGAAGTTCTTTCCAAACCAGTGATCTGAGATTCATTTTAGTTCCTCCTTGAAGTGTTTGGCTTCGTGGCCTGTTGAGCAGGAGCTGCTGCATGTTTGCAGTTTGGGTCGTCACAGCATTGTCCGGACTTGTGAATCGCAGCGGCAATCTGAGCTGGTGTAGAAGTCGAATCGAAGTGCCCGACGAGAACTCCGGGAGGTGCGATCAAAACGGCATAGGGGCCTTCCACACGCAACGGATCAATCTGCATCTGGCTGATGAATCGTAGTTCCGCCGGGTCATCCACGCGCATTGAAGCGAAGGAGATCCGATCCTTAAACTGCGGATCTGATTGCAGTGTTTTGACGCCTGAGGGCACAACAGCTTTCTCGTTTGACGACACAAGCACAAACACCAACTGCTTGTTCTGCAACGACTTCATGCACTTCATCATTGTCGGGGTTACAATCGCTGCGCTTAGGTGTTCGTCGCCAATCGTCTTTGCGAAGACTCCAGTGATCGCTCCATTCGGGGCCACTGCCACGGTGAGCGGCATCGGCGCACGACCGATTCCGAAATGTTGAATGAGTGGCTGCTCTGCTGGGTCATTAGCACGTGCTGCGATCACTACAGCCTGTTCTTGTCGTTCCGCAACGCCCTTCTGCACGACGCCGAGCATCTCGCGGGTTGCCGGACCGTCATCCTTTGAGAAAACAATGAACGTAAACTTGCCTTCGCTACCAGCCTCCTTCAGCGACTGCTCAAGCCGACTCAATTCTCTTACCTGAGTCACTGCCGGGGCTGACGATTGCCGTATCTGAGCCTGTGCCCATAATGGTTCGTTCAACGTAATCCATCCACCTACAACACCAAACAAAGCGAACATTGTCGACGATTTCATGTTGAATCCTTCCAGTCTAAAGCGCGTCTCAGACACGCAAGTGAATATAGTTTTTGAACGAAATGACCGGCACCCGAAGCGAGTTATGTTCCTGGAGCCAGCATGATGATTGCCATCCCCGCGAGGCATACGATGACGCCGACCAAATCCCAACGACTCGGCTGCACTCCATCGACGAGCCACAGCCACAGAATTGCTACAGAGATGTAGACTCCGCCGTAAGCTGCATACACCCTGCCCGTGGCTGTCGGATGTAAAGACAACAACCACGCGAAAAGGAATAGGCTCGCCGCAGCTGGTATCAACAATGCTGCCGACCTTCCCTGCTTCAACCATAAGTATGGCAGGTAGCAACCGACGATCTCTGCAACTGCAGTGACCGAGAACAGCAGCAATGTGAATACAAAACGCATCAACTTGCTCCACTGAGCCGGTTTACTGTTGTGCTCGACAGAGCCAAAAGATGCGGACCTTTGAGGAGGGTCGGCAAGAACAACCATGCATGCCGGATGCGTGATGTGTCCCTTGGTCAGCCTTGGGAATACGCGATTCGCATAGGCATCAGCGACTCAATCGCAAGGAGATCTCAACAGCGAATGACGGTTGACGCGACGAGCGTCAAGCCCACACTCAAGCATGCTGGAGATTGAATTGGCCTGAACGTGGAGTCTAACAGACTTGGCACCGTCCGAGAGCAGCGGAAATCGAGCGGAATCGCCGGACGACATAGCTTTCGATTCGAATCGGTAACACGTGACGACTTCTGAGCCGCTGGAATCGAAGCCGAGGTCAGCGGTTGATGGTGACAGCCGCAGGGAATCGTCTGAGTAAGAGGTGTACCAGTTGGAATTGGAACTTTCGTGGACGATTGGTTCTCTTCTTCATGCACATGGTTGTCGGCAATCGCACAAACTACATGACCATGACCTGCATGCTCGTCAGCTCCAGATGCCGCTTCATCGTGATCATGCTCACAGCATGGACAGGACTGAGCTGAGTCATGGACACAGCAGACCGTACCATCACTGCGCAGACACAACGATGCATTCGCCCAGAATCCGTTAAGGATCTGGGATGCGAGCAGTATTGTTCCCAACAGTGTTCTAAACATTTCAGCATTTCCAACCGCAGTGAAGTAACTCTCTTTTCGACCAGTTGAGCTCGGTCCTATCACAACGTAATCAACGACAAGTCAAACTTGAACATGCCGACGAAAACCACCCAGATTGCCTCGATCATATTCGGCTGCAATAGTCGTCGCGTGATTTGATTTCACAAGAATCTCAATGATCATGCTTAACGGCAAAACCCAGCTTTGTTAGCCACTCTGCGCGGCTTTCTGCCGCTTCATGCCCCGCACACTCGATCGTTCGAGGTTTTGCACATCGGAAGGAAACATCCGCGTGACCATCGTGAATGTCTTCTTTGAATTCGCAACCAAGTGCTTTGCAAACGACAACGAACTCAGCCCCCGTTCCTTCTTTTTCAAAATGCTTCTCGACCCAGTCTTTTGTCTGGAATGAAATGATTTCCATTTCTTTGTCATGGGCATGCTTGTGAGCATCGTCGTGTTCTTCATGATGCTCCGGGTCTTCACTATGCAGAGTTTCACAGCCCTCATCATTCAGGAAATCCTGCCACTTATGAACCAGTTCTTCTGACTGCAAAGTGACAAGCGTCCAGCGTGGCTGCTGAAAAGTGATATCAATATGCCCGTCATGTGATTCCACTTTGGCTTTGCAGCCCAGCGTCTTCA
This sequence comes from Planctomycetaceae bacterium, assembly GCA_016795145.1. Classification (GTDB taxonomy): domain Bacteria; phylum Planctomycetota; class Planctomycetia; order Planctomycetales; family Planctomycetaceae; genus SXXK01. The sequence goes on along the minus strand of JAEUII010000235.1, from coordinate 6,833 downwards.
GAGCTTTATCATACGCCGCAGCTTTCTTTGGGTCATCAAACTCCTTCGTTATAGGCTCTGTAGCTCGATACGCGAACACAAACGCTTCCTCTTCAGCGGCCATGATTGAGGATGGCATCAACACACTGCAAAGTCCGGCAAACAGAGCCGTCATTCCTAAAATTTTCATTCGACTATTCCTTCGAAAGACAATCACACCACGAAAGGACTCGTTCGACCGTCGATCGAGTCCCTCATTTCAACTTGAAATCAGTGAGCATGCTCAGTCTGAAACCCTTTTTTTTCCAACCATGTCTGCAGAGAATGCGCTTCATCATGGTCGACGCACACGAGACTCCTTCTTGCAATGCAGCGAAACCTCACGTCTACATGCCCGTCGTGACCACCCATGCGGACTTCACAGCCGAGGCCTTTGCAAAGTGCCAAAAATTCATCGGCCTTGGCTTCGTCGTCAAAATGCTGTGACTGCCATTCCGTTTGGAAGTAGTCGACAGCGATAGCATTCCGTGAAGGTGCGTGAGCGTGTCCATGCAGAGTTTCGAAACCGTTTTTGTTGAGCCACTGTTCCCAACGATCTGCGTTCTCATGGGACTCTAGAGTGACTTCTCGCCACTGCACGGATCGAAACGACACGTCTGCATGTTCACCGTGCCGATTCATCTTTGTTTCGCAACCTAACTTCTTGAGCATCGATAACTTTTTCTCGGCGTCGGCATCGTTTTCGGCGTGAAGACTTTGCCATTCCCTGCATCGAAATGCCACGGACTCCACTTCCTCAGAAGCGACCGTCAGTGAGCTGGTGATTGAAAGAATTGCAAAGGCATACATTCTGACGTTGAACAACATGACTACGACTTTCTGAAAGTGTTGCACGCATCCCGTGTCACAGGATTGTGAAACGATTTGACCTAATCTCTGTTTACAAACGAGGAACAGAGGACACCGTCAGTAAGTCGCACATTGTGTGCCGTCGTTACGATTCCTTTATGTCAAATGGATTGAATCAGGATGCCACTGTTGTTGCGGTAAGTTGGTGATTCTGAAGGGCCTCTTCATGAGGCTCTACCAGTGGAATCTCTTCCGCAGATTCACTAACCACTCGTTGTGCGGCTTTCAGGCCAAACAGCCAGAACAAAGCTGGATGAACGAAGAAGTCGAGTAGTGTCGAACTAATGACACCACCGAGTATCACAGTTGCGACAGGGTAGAGGATCTCTTTGCCGGGTTCGCCAGCCGCCAGAACCAGCGGCACCAGGCCGATACCGGCTGTCAGTGCCGTCATCAACACTGGAGCTAGCCGTTCGAGCCCCGCTCGGATGATCATGGAATGCGACCACGTTTCGCCTTCGTACTTTACCAGATGCAGGTAATGATTCAGCAGCAGAATTCCGTTGCGCGAAGCAATGCCAGCAAGAGAAATGAATCCGACCATCGCCGCAATTGTCAGCGTCTGACCTGTCAAAACCAGCGCCGCAACGCTTCCAATAAATGCCATCGGCAATGCAGCCATGACCTGCAGGCTGAGATTCACTGATCGAAACATGGCATAGAGCGTCAGAAAGACACCGACCAGCGAGACAATAAACAGCACTCCGAGGATACGACTGGCCTCTTTCTGACTTTGGAATTGGCCACCGTATTCCACAAAGTAGCCGGGCGGCAGACTGGCAGCGATGGGATCAAGTTTCTTTTGGATATCCGTCACAACATCCACAACACCACGTTCACTGACGTTGCACTGGAGAACAATACGGCGACGGACGTTTTCTCGATTGATCGTGTTTGGACCGCCCGCTTCGTAAATAGAAGCGACAGATTCCAAAGGCACAGTACCGCCTTCAGGTAAGTCAATCGAGAGCCTTCGCAATGCCTCCATGTCTTCGCGATTCTTGTTGTCAAACCGCACCAGCAAATCAAACGTTCTTTGGCCTTCCAGAACCTCAGAGACGACAACGCCGTTCAGAGCCGTCTCAATGAACTGATTCACCTGTCGCGCCGTCAAACCATTTAATGCCAGCTTTTCACGTTTCAGTTCGATACGCATTTGCGGAATCAGAACTTGCGGTTCCAGCATCAAGTCGGCAACGCCGGGCACTGTTTTGACGGCCTGTTCCATCTCCTGTGCCTTCCGTCGAAGCAAATCCAGATCATCACCATAAATCTTGATTCCTATTTGTGCCTTGACTCCGGACAGCATGTGGGAAATCAAATGTGAAATCGGTTGTTCTACGGCCGAAACCACACCGGGAATATCGGCCATCGCCTCACGGATTTCGTTGATCTGCTCTTCTCGCGTCAAATGCGAACTTTGATTGAGGTCGATGATGAATTCGCTGGTGTTGACGCCTTCCGCATGTTCATCCAACTCGGCTCGCCCTGTTCGTCTTCCAACTCGGATCACATCTGGCACGTTCATTAACCTCTGTTCACATCGGGATGCAATACTGTTAGAAACAGCAAGGGAAGTTCCGGGAGGTAATACAACGTTCAGTTGGATCGAGCCTTCGTTGAATGGGGGAAGGAAGTCTCGTTCCAGATTGACGACGAAGAGTCCGGCGACAGCCACGCAGATCACTACGACAGAGAGGTTGAGCCCCGGAAAGGCAAGACTGAAGCGAATGATTCGACTCGCAACTCCTTTGAGCATCCTTAGCAGGAAACCGTCTTCACCATGTTCGGAAAGTCTCGCATGCCCCAGCAGCAGATAAGAGAGCACTGGAGTCACGGTCAGCGAAACCAGCAGCGACGCAGCAATCGAAACGATATAGGCCACACCCAGCGGAGCGAATAGTCGTCCTTCCATACCGGCCAGAGCAAATAACGGTATGAAAACAATGCAGACAATGATCGTACTGAAAACAATTGAGTTTCTGACTTCAGTACTGGCCTGAAACACAATCAGGAGTGGATGTTTCGGGCGGGCTGCGTGCTTGTTTTCCTTGAGGCGACGGAAAATATTTTCGACGTCAACAATTGCATCATCCACCAGTTCACCGAGCGCTACGGCAAGGCCGCCCAGCGTCATTGTGTTGATCGACATCCCGGCCGCAGCAAACACCAGCGCAGTGATCACCAACGAGAGCGGAATGGCTGTCAGAGTGATAAAGGTGGTTCTGATGTTCATCAGAAACAGTACCAGAATAATCACAACAAGAATCACGCCATCTCGCAGCGCCTCAACAACATTTTCGATTGCTCGGTCGATGAACGACTTCTGGGAGTACAACGGAATGACACGCAGATCTTTCGGAAGCGATGGCGCGAGTTCTGCAATTGCCCCTGTTACGTTCTCAGTGACTGCACGAGTGTCAGCCCCCGGTTGCTTGTTGATTGTCATGACGACGCATGGTCCGCCAGACCATTCACTCGAACCTGTACCCTTGTCGCTATCGAGGATTTCCGCCGGTCTTTCGTATGCAGCGCTGTCACCTCGCTTAACTTGTCCTCCGGCAACGATTCGTGCGACCTGAGTCAACAGGACTGGTCGACCCTCACGAATTGTCACAACGACTTGTTCAAGATCTTCCACGGTTTGCACTCGCCCAAGTGCTCGCACAAGAAGTTCATTTGGCCCCTGTTGATCGAGATAGCCCCCAGTCGCATTTTCGTTACTGTTGACGACGGCCTCCTTCACCTGCTGCAGCGTGACACCGAATCGTAGTAGTTCTTCCGGATTGACCAGCACCTGAAACTGCTTCCTGTTGCCTCCCATCGTGAAGACTTGAGCAACGCCTGGAATCGTCAACAGTCGCTGGCGAACGACCCAGTCTGCCAGCGTACGCAGTTCAAGCGGATCAGTCTTACCGCCATCACTGTACATGCCCAGCATCAGAATCTGACCCATAATGGATGAAATCGGAGCGAGCTGAGGCGTAACGCCATCGGGTAACCGTCCCTGCATCAACTGCAGACGTTCGTTGACCACCTGACGATCGTTGTAGATGTCCGTGTTGAATCCAAACTCGACGTAAATCACCGATATGCCGACACCGGATGAACTCCGGACAGCTTCAACGCCGTTGGCTCCATTGAGCGCTGTTTCAATCGGAAACGTAATTAGTGATTCGACTTCTTCAGGCGAGAGGCCCGGAGCCTCTGTCATCACGACAACCCTCGGACGGTTCAGGTCCGGGAAGACATCGATCGGCGTGATGAGAGCGAGGTATGTTCCGTATCCGGTCACAAGCAACGCTGCGGCGAGTACCAGCATTCGCTGGCGTAAAGCAAAACGAATTATTGCATTTAACATTTGTGGCTCCTGAATTAATGGTTGTGTCCGGCGTGTGGGTCAACTCCGCCACCTGACTTGTTCTTCAGGGCCATTTGCATCTGATGTGCTCCCCGCAGAGCCACAACATCGCCAGCAAATAAGGAGCCATCGCCAGCGATAACGGCATGCGTGGAATCGCGAAACTTCACGTGGACTGGTACTCGATCAAAATGCTTACCGTTCTGCTGAAAGACGAATGATTCGGCACCTTCGCGAGCGATCGCTTCTACAGGAACGACGATCTGGTCGGCCCATTCTTCAACGGGAACTCGCAACTGAACTCGCTGCCCCGGACGATATTTCCAGTCCAGAAATCGCTGACCATTTGGTGAAGGCATTTCTCGGGCGACTTCATTCGGAAGCCGAACAAAGAAGGACAGTGACCGGGATTCAACATCGATGTCGCTTGAGGAATAGACGATGTCAAGGTTCTCGACTTTTCGAACGGCCTCACCTGCTCCCTCAAAAAGTGCGGTGATCTTCCAGTTTCGCTGACCACTTTGCGAAAGTAGCTCGACATCCTGCTCAAAGGCATTGCCCTGTATGTATAGCTCCGAGTAATCGGCCAGCACCGCGAGTGTCGTACCCGCCGCGACTGTCTCCCCTTTGTGCACCAATACCTCCTGAAGAATCAACGGCGTTGAATCGCCGTTGTTCACCGTAGGAGGTGACAAGTTGATCGGTTTTTCGGTATCCTGAGAAGTCGCTTTGTTTTCGGTTCCCCCAACTGACGGCAGAAAATCACGGTCTGGCTCAAGGCGTGCTCGACCTTCGTCAATCATCGCCACAGACGTTTTCGGTCGCGAAACCTGCCGCACCGCGGTACTCGATAGATGTAACTCATCTTCTGAATGTCCATCGCGTCCTGGAGCTATGATCTGCAGATCCCTGAGCAGGCGTCTGTTCTTCGCGATATCATCAATCTGTCTTTCCGAGAGTCCATGCAATCGGAGTGCTTCCTTCTGAGCATTCAACAAGACTTCCAGCTTCTCTTTCGCGTATTGCCGCTCAAGCAAAGTTTTCTGTGAAATCGCACCCGCTTCCGTGGCCTTTGAGAGCCTTGCAATCTCTCTGTTCTCGACATCGAGTTCTCCGACGGTTCGCAACAATTCGGTTTGGGTGGAGACGAGCGCTTCCGCAGTGATTCGTAACTGAAACAGCAACGTTCCCGGCTTCACCGCTTCTCCCTGCACTGCATGGACGTGAGTGATCACAGCGGCCATTGGAGTTGAAATCTCAACGCGAGTTCGTCCAGGTCTCTCGACTACCAAACCGGGGACAGTGATCGAACGACGAAATGTTTCCAATTTCAGGGGTTGAAGAAACTCGCTTGTCAGCCCGATGTTTCCTTGTGCCTGAGTCGACAGTTCAAGTGTGTCTGAATCGTCGCCGCCATGATCATGCCCCTCGTGAGGGTCCTCGGAAGCTGAGGCCGTCTCGTGGTCATGATCATCTATCGATGACTTCGCCTTTGTTGCGGAAATCGTCTGTTGAATGGCCTCTTGAGCGGGCACCCACCATTTCGAGCGTGTCGCAAAGCCGACGACAACCGCAACAGTCAAACCAAGTCCACAAATCCAACGAGTACGCAGCGAAGGCGCAGAGTTTTTCACGATAAAGCTCCAGGAGGGCAGCATGCGGTGCTGCGTAGACAGCGAGTCATAGCGTCGAAAACAGGCGGCTGAAACAACCTTACCGTCGAGGAACAACGGTGGTTTTCAAAGCAAGACGACCAAACACAGAGAGGTGGTCACGTCAGGGATTAAACAATCCACACCTGAGTAAGCGCGCGGGGGCTCGGCAGGCACACCGAAGTGCCCATGACCCGCATTTCAACGTAAGCTGATCCAGACAGTGTCGCAACTATTGCTTGCGACTCAACGAATGCAACCACATCTAGGAGGCTAACTTCTGGAATTTCAGGGCGGATGGTCTCGGACAAACCGTAGACACAAAGCTCTTCACTGCATGGTTGCCTTTGGTCATCCGGGCAACATGGCAAAGAAGTTTCGCCGTGAGAACAGTCGGATTCCTGAGTTTTCCCGTGCGAACAACATCCGTGACCTTCACGCCTGTGACAAGCTCCGTCGACTTCACCAGTCTGACTGGGCATTCTCCTGTCTGTTCCATGTGCGTGGTGCCAGCAACAGCCAAAGAGGCTGTGAAACAGCATCGGCAGCAATATCGCAGCAGTTGTCAGGGAATAAAACATCGCAACCACATTCAGAACGTGTCGGACTCACACATGCAGCATACAGAAGCACTTTGAGTGCCTCAAGAGCAGTTGATCTTGAAATCCAATCGATGTTTTACAGGTGAGTGGTTCATCGATCGAACATTCAATACGAATTGACACAAATCATTTCATGCATACGATGGCCCGGAACGTTCCATAGAGGAACTGTCGACGGGATCCCAAATTGAAAGAAACGTCGTTCTGTTGTCGGTGTTTTGCGTGTCAGCAGCTTGACACCTTCTGATGTCAAATTGAGCACAATCTTCAATGCCATTTCAGCTATGGGCATAAAACACGAGTCGGTTTTTGCCGAAAATTCTTTTTAAC